>DATFLS010000530.1:0-5890 GCA_035267465.1 bacterium | reverse complement strand
AACAGTGTAGATAGTGTTCAATTTCTGATAGACGGCCAGCGTGTCTCCTCCGCTACCAACACTCCGTATGAATTCACATGGAATAGTATCACTCATGCGGATTCGATGGAGCATGACATTTCCGCCAAGGCTTTTGATCCCGCAGAAAATACGGGTGAGTCGCATGCCGTTGCTGTGGTGGTGGTTCCGGCGGTAATATCGTTTGGTGACGATGTTCAACCGATATTCAGCGTAAATTGTGCGGTATCCGGCTGCCACAATGCCGCAACGGCTACTCAGGGATTATCCTTAGAATCTAACGATGCACACGCCAATATCGTTGATAGGCCCAGTAGCGAGATGCAATCTCTGGATCGGATAGAACCCGGTGATCCCGCGAATAGTTTCTTATACCTGAAACTCAATCCAAGCCCGCCTTCAGGTCAGCGTATGCCGTTCGGGGGTCCGTATTTATCTGAAGAGCAGATCCTGACTATCCGATTCTGGATTGAACAGGGCGCACAAAATAACTGAGAAATGGTCTTGAGTGAAGGAGGTTACCGGGGGCACCGGGAAGTGGTTTTTCTATCAAAGATTTTTCCCGGTGATCGGAGATCCATAGTGCGATTTACGAGTGGGCCGAGTGGGTCAGACTATTCCAGTTCCCGGAACAACGGTTCCAGATCTCGCTGATACACATTCTGTTCGGCCATCGGCTTGGAGGCCAATGCAGGCATTTTTTCCCAGAGATATTCTTCCAGTGTTTCGGTGCGTATTTGATAGAAAACACCGGTGGGGAGGCGGTCGTTTTCAATTTCGTACGCCTTTTCCATGGCCGTGCGCTTTTTCCAGATAATTTCATCTTTGTCGTCGGCATTCTGCACGGTGCCGTCGTAATCGGTCGCATCCAGCTTATATAACCGGGGTTGGCGTTCCGGCCGATCCAGCCCTTCGTACCAGGATTTGGTATGGAGATTGTTGAATGCCGGGCAGGTTTGATGCACATCGACCAGGGCGCTGCCGGGGTGCTGGATGGCCTGCTCAATCAGGGAGGCCGTGTATTTCACATCCAGTGCATAGCCCCGGGCAATAAACGAATAGCCCGCAGCAAGCGCCAGAGCGACCGGATTGATGGGCTCGTACATGGACGGCTCCGGCATGGACTTGGTCTGTTTGCCTTTCCCGATGGTCGGCGAAGCCTGTCCCTTGGTGAGCGCGTAGATATCGTTGTTAAAAATCACGTAGGTGAAGTTGAGGTTACGCCGGCCGCCCGCTACAAAATGCCCTGCCCCGATCCCGTAGCCGTCGCCGTCACCGCCGATACCGATGACCGTGAGCTCATGGTTGGCCAGTTTCATTCCGGTGGCGTGCGGAACCACGCGTCCATGCAGCGTGTGGAATCCATAGGCGTTAATGTAGTGCGTGGTTTTGCCGGAACAGCCAATCCCGCTCACAATTGCGGTCTCATGGGGATTGATGTTCAGGTTCGCCAGTGCCATCTGGATGCTGCTGAGGATACCGAAATCGCCGCATCCCGGGCACCAGTCACTGTGAATATTGTCGGCTTTAAAATCTTTGAGTTTATAATCTGGCATGGTGATAGCTCCTGTGCAATGTCAACGATTATATCCCGGCGGCAGCGGGACGCTGGTCGGTTTCTGCCGGGGTCGCCGGGCTTTCTCCTGCTGCAGCTGTTCGATTTCCTCCCGGCCCCAGGTTTCTTCATCCCGGATGCCGTTATTGGAGATGACGATCCGCTTCCGGGGCCGCTCGAAGGCTTCCCGCAGGCCCAACAGCATTTCATCGCAGGAAAACGGACGCCCGTCGAATTTCAGGACCCGCACATCGATGGGAATACAAGTGTGCTCCTGCACTAATCCGGCCAGCTGGGCGCTCCAGTTCTGCTCCACACAGATGATGGTTTCGGCGCCTTCCAGCGCAGCCGTGACTGCTTCGCCGGGAAACGGATGCATGAGTCTGATCTGTACGAACCGGAAGGGCGCCGGCTGCTGCTCGTCTGCATAATCAAGAATATCCAGGATGGCGCCCTTGTTACTTCCCCAGGAGACCACGGCAACGTCCGCTTCCGGATCGCCGTAGACGGCAACCTGTTTCTCCGTGGGATATTTCTCAAGGATCATGGAGAGTTTCGACATCCGTTTGTGCATCATCGCCATCCGGTTGCCGACTCCCTCGGTGATATGGCCGTCCGGCTGGTGTTCATCGGACGAAGTCCAAAAGATGCCACCTTCCTCGCCCGGGATGGCCCGCGGACTCACGGGAGATCCGTCGAAGCGATATCGCATATACTGAGGCGCTTCCAGAGAATACCGGGAGCCGCGATCAATGGTCATCTCCGATGTATCGAACCGCTCGCTGCTGATAAACCCGGAAGCCAGGTATTTGTCATAGAGAATCACCGCCGGCACCTGGAATTGATCGCAGAGATTGAAAATATCGTAGGTCCCATAGAAGTACTCTTCCATATCGCCCGGGGCGAACACGATCATTGGAAAATCGCCCTGGCCGGCATGGATAGCCATACGGAGATCCCCCTGCTCGGTCCGGGTCGGGATCCCCGTGCTCGGTCCGCCGCGCTGATAGAGGCAAACCACCGGTCCGGGCGCTTCCGTGATGGCGGCATACCCCAGACCTTCCGGCATCAGGGCAAAGCCCGGTCCCGAGGTCGAGGTGGAGGCGCGAATCCCTCCATGGGCGGCAGATGCCGCCATATTCACAGAAGAGACCTCGTCCTCCGTCTGCATGATAATCATGGGATACTGATCCTGATGCTCCTCGAGATAGGTGCTCTCATCTGTTGCCGGGGTGATAGGATAGTAGGACTGAAATCCGCAGCCGGCCTTGATTTTCGCTAGACCAACTGCCTGTGACCCCTTGATCATGATCCGGTGCTCCAGCCCCGGGGATGCGAACAACGGCCGGATGTGCTCCGGAAATTCTTCCCGAATGTAATTGTAGGCATGACGCGCCGCGACCACGTTCATGTCCGCGACTTTCTGTTTTTTCCGGAAGCCGTCCCGAATCGATTGCTCCACCTGGTCCGGATCGATCTGCAGCAGGCCCATGCCCGCACCGTACGCCACGGTATTATTCATAATGTTATATTTTTTGCCCTCGCCGCCTTTACCGATGGTCGACAGCGCCTCGTTCAATACCTCCAGGAAGGGAAAGCCGACTTGCTGTACTTCGAAAGCTTCCAGGCGAGAATCAGCATCTGTGATCTCGTCCGAATCGTAAATGATGGTCCCCCCGGAGCGTACCTGATGGGCATGGCCCCAGTGAGAAGGATAATTTTTATAGAAATCACCGAACAGGGTTTCTTCATCCAGCGCAATCAGCAGGTCAATATCTTCCGTGTGCGACCGAACCGGATAATTCGCCGCGCGGACTCGAAAATAGCTGTGCTTACCCTTGATATTGCTGTGATATTCTACATTGCTGTAAACGTAGTAGCCCAGGCGGGTTAATAATTTCGCATACAACTCTGCTGTGGAATTGACCCCGCTTCCCTGGGGCCCGCCAATGACACAGGCGAAGTCTTGTCTATTCTCGGAATGCATGGTTCTCTTCTCCAGGTACTTCTTATTTCATGATATACCCACTCACGTTCGGTGTAAGTGAAATCTACATATCTCAGAACGAAAATCAACTACTTTTGTGAGAAAATTGGTTATGAATTGTGGAGGAGATTACTTTCTCCGGGCTCGGGGTAGAGTACTTCTCCTGTTTCCCGGTCGATGATATAAATGACTCCCTTTCCTTTCCGGGCAGGACAGGCCCTGGCCGCCGCCAGATTGTGGTCCAACTCCTCCTCGTTGATAAAGTATGAACGCGGTTTCGCCAGCCCGGTGGTGAGATTCATTTCCCAGTTACCGGAGAGTTCCGCACACTTTCCGGTGCCGATGCACCGGCGGCCCTCGAAGATGATCCTGTAGCGCTTTTCCTCCGCGGATGGTTTCCGTTTACTCATGGTCAAAATTCCCGCAGTTGTTGGAGTATTCGTATTGGCTTGCCGGTCTGTATCACCTGTTGGGCAACCGCCATTCCTTGCTCGATGGAATGAGTGGCATCTCCCGCATAGAGCCGAACCGCCGCATTCAACCACACGGCCTCGGTGAAACCAGGCAGATGCTCTCCGGACAGCACCTGTTCCGTGATTGCAGCCGAATCCTCGGGCAGACGATCGGAGCGGAGATCCTCCCGTGACAGGTGAAGTCCGTATTCCGCGGTTTGCAAATCGAAATCGTGCAGATCCCCATTTCGCCGCTCAACCACCTTGGTATAACCGGGGCGGACATCATCGTAACCTTCCAATCCCTGGAAGAGAAGAATTCTTTCCATGGAATAGGATGGCACTGCTTTCAGCGTTTCGATGACGCGCTTTGCGAAAGCAAGGTGATAAAAGCTACCCAGATGAACCGGGGCCCCGGCCGGATTGGCCAGTTTCTCGATGGTATTCAGGAAGGTGCGCACGCCCATGTTATTACGAATGTCCAGCAGGTTATGCACCGCCGGATTACAGCGGGGCTGGTAAAAGAAACCGAACCCGGTTTCCTCGACCATCCGCCGGCTCTCCCCGGAGGAAAGATCAGTGCGGACTCCCAACTCGTCGAGGACATGCGTATAGGTGCAGCCATATTTCGTCGGAATCCGATCACCGCTGTGCACGACAATCGGTACACCAACCGCGGCGGCAATAATTCCGGCGGCCACCCCGAGGAGGACCGTGTGAACCTTGCCATCGTAATTGGCGCCGATATCGACTGCGTTATTGTTCACGGGTTTTACCCGAACTGCCTGATCGTGCATCACCTCGATAAACGCCGCCAGCTCCTCCGGCGTATTCTTTTTCCAGCGATTGGCCAGCAGAAAGGCGCCCAGCGTCACCGGGTTTGACTGCTGCTCCAGGATTGCACGGAACGCCCGGCGGGCCTGATCCTGCTGCATATCGCAGGCGGTTTTGGGACCCGATCCGACCACCTCCGTTAGCAGGTGTTTCAGTATCCCCGGCGAACGCCCCATGGGGATTCCTCCCTGCCTGCCTGATGGTGGTGATAGTGATCATGCAGCGACTGACTCCCGGTGGTTGGCAGATCCACCTGGGAGGATCGGATAATCTGCTCCCGGATCCGGACCACATCTCCGAGTACAAACAGCGCTGGCGGGGTGATGTCTGCCGGCCGGACCTGCCCGACCATTGTCTCCAGGGTGGCGGTCAGAATGGCCTGCCCGGGGAAGGTGGCCTTCTCAATCACTGCCATCGGAGTAGCGCCCGGAACGTCCTGTTGAAGCAGCGCCTGCACGTTTTCCTCCAGCCGTTTGACTCCCATTAATATCACCAGCGTACCGCCGGCCAGCACGTTCGCTGCCAGTGCGTTCCAGTTCAGGGAACTATCCGGTTTATTTGGATCTTCATGGCCGGTGATTACGGTGAAACTGGAGGCCAGCTTCCGGTGGGTGAGCGGAATCCCGGCGATCCCGGGGGCACCCAGAACGCTGGACACGCCGGGAACTATCTCAAATGGAATCCCGGCTTCCGCCAGATAGAGCGCCTCCTCCCCGCCCCGGCCGAACACATTGGGATCGCCGCCCTTCAGTCGCACTACCAGTCTCCCCTGCCTGGCCTTTGTGACCATCAGCCGGTTAATGTGACGCTGCGAAATTCGCCGGGCGCCGCCCCCCGGAGGGCGCTTCCCCACGTACATGCCTTCGCTCGATTCCGGGATTAACTCAAGAACGCCGTCGCCGGTCAGCGTATCGTACATCACCACATCCGCCTGCTGTATCAACCGGACCGCTTTCACGGTCAGATAGTCCGGATCCCCCGGACCGGCTCCGACCAGATAGACTTTTCCTGTTTTCATGTCGTACTCCTTGGTCGTCGTTTGCT
>DATFLS010000529.1:0-7027 GCA_035267465.1 bacterium | reverse complement strand
GACCGGTTTCCAATACAGCGACATCTACCTCCTGTTCCCGAAAATAGTCCAGGGCCAGGAGGGTGGTCGCCTCGAAGAACGTGAGCTGGTGCTCATCGATCCGTGGCCGCCATTGCTGAATATATTGCACGATCGCTGCATCAGAAATCGGCACGCCGTCCACCCGGATGCGCTCGTTGAACCTGACCAGATGCGGTGAAGTATACCACCCGACACTGACATCCCGGGACTGCAGCATGGCGGCGATGTAATGGACGGTAGACCCCTTGCCATTTGTCCCCGCCACATGAATAGTACGATACGCTTCATCAGGATGATCCAGCGCCTCACGCACTTTGTATACCCGGTCTAACCCGAGTTTAACGCCGCGATTCTGTAGCTGGTAAAGATATTGGAGGGCCGCCTGAAAATCGTTCATTCGCTGATGGCTGGCGCCAGTGAGATCTCTTCCGGCGTCCAGGGACGATCCACATCAAAATAGTAGACATTTCCCATGGAATGTCCTAAAAATCTGGCGCCGATTTCCATGAATTTCTCCGGCATATCGCTGACAAAATACTTGTAAAGGGGATTCGGATCGGTATCGTGGCTGAGTATTCCGGTCAGGGCGTTGGCGGCTGCCACCCCGCTATCGATTATGGTGATGTTCTCCGGGAGGATCCGCTTCAGGGTGTTTATCAGCAGCGGATAATGGGTACATCCCAGAATGAGGGTGTCAATCTCTTCTTCCATGAGCGGTTCCAGATATTCCCGGGCAACAATGTCGGTGACCTGATGGTCTTCCCGGCCCTCTTCCACCAGCGGCACAAACAAGGGGCACGGTTGCCCATAGACCTGAATTGCCGTATCGATCTTGCGTATCGCTTTGGTGTACACGCTGGTACGGATGGTCGAATTGGTGCCAATTACGCCGATGTGCCCGGTTCGGGTCACGTCCGCCGCCGTGCGTGCTCCGGGTTCCACCACGCCGTAAATCGGCACGGAGTACTCATGCCGGATGCGAGGGACGGCTGCAGCGGAAGCCGTGTTGCAGGCCACCATGATTGCCTGCACCTGCTGGGCGATGAGGAAATCGACAATTTGCCTGGAAAATTTCGTAACGGTGTCCGGACTTTTCGTTCCATACGGAACCCGGGCAGTATCGCCATAATAAATGATCGACAAAGAAGGAAACACTCGCTGGAGCTGTCGGACAACCGTTAATCCGCCGAGTCCTGAATCAAACACACCGAGGGGCGCAGTCATCTGCTGAGCGGTCACAGAGAAGCCTGTTCAGTTGTTTGCTGATCGTATTTTTTCTTAAACTCCAGTATCCCCTCATAGATTCCCTGGGCGACTTTCTGCCGGTATTCCGGGCTGTTCAACTGCCTCACTTCTCTGGTATTGCTCATGTAGCCGGCTTCCACCAGGATATTCGGCATCGACGCGCCCACCAGCACATAAAACCCGGCCTGCTTCACACCGCGATTCTGACTGGGTACGTATTCCGCCAGACCACTCTGTATCATACTGGCGAAATCTTCACTTTCTTTCATGAACGCACTCTGCATCATGGTCGCCAGAATCAACGTTTCATCGTCGTATCGCTGATAGATTTCTGTGGATTCTTCATACTTGATCACCGAATTCTCGCGCTCTGCCACTTCGATGGCATCCGAGGTCTTCCCGGGCCGGAGTAAATACGTTTCAAAACCGCGGATCCTTCGGTTAGGATTCGAGTTGGCGTGGATACTCACGAATAGCTTCCCGTTCTTCTCATTGGCAATCCTGGTGCGCTCTTGCAGAGGAATGAAGACATCCTTTTCCCGGGTATAGATCACCTCGACTTCAGGGAGATTCTTCTCGATGATGCGTCCGACCCGCTTGGTAATATCGAGCACAACGTCTTTTTCTTTAATCCCGCCGGGCCCTATCGCCCCGGGATCTTTGCCACCATGTCCGGCATCCAGCACAATGCGATCCAGCTTCCAGCGGTTGCGTGCTTCATTCAGCCGGCTTTGCGTCTGTTCTCTGGGAGCCCGCAAACTCAGCACAATTTCCCTCGGATTAGAGTTCTGATATACATCGTAATCTTCCACCTGGTTTCGTAGCCGAAATGAGAGCTGGGCCGAATTTTCCATCTGGATCGGGACTACCCTGCGCACCGCACCGGCGGTCGGCACTCTGGCAAGCTGCCGGGCGTTCATGTACCCACCTGCCACCGTCAGATACATCCAGCCTGGCTTGACGGCAGCAGCAATTTCATTCTCCCGGAATTCACGGGTGACCGGAACCCGGATGAGGGTGCCGTTTTTCTTTTCTTCAATGATGATATTTGTAATGTTAAACGGCGAATACTCAAACCGCAAAGCGGGCGCGGTGGCGTCGTACTTCATTGCAATGTCAAGCGCGGGCTGTACAATTCGCACGAAATCCTCCGCCGGCACCAACAAATCACCATTCGCAATCAAAACGGACCGCGGCATATGATGGATCGCATCATTGACCATGATATAAGAGGTATTGGCAGAGAGTTTCAATCGTTTATCCGGCAGATATATGATCAACTTCTGCACCTGCGGATTGTAGTAAGTATGCACCCGGAACTGATTGGCGAGTTCCGTGGCAGAAAAATAGTTCACACCGTTCCGCTCATAAAAGTTGGTGAGGACCTGGGCGTCGGATGTAGTTTGTGCCTGCAGGGTCCCTGTTCCTGCCAGAAGCAGTAAACCGTAACACAATAAAGAAAGTATCCGAGAGTTCTGTATGGACATAATTTTTAGCGCCACAAATTCATTCAGCCATTAGAAAGTAATCTCGAATTGGCCATATAGCGTATGTGTTAATTTGGGATCAATCATCCGTCGTTGCAAATAAAAAATTGCTAGCTGTGCGCGATCAGTGACTTCTGCAGACAACCGGGCTCCCAGAAGAATCCCCGGTGTCGTTTGTCGCAAAATTTGCATCGATCCCATCACCGGCATTATAACATAATAAGTTGATGCCTGGCTGTGAGTTATGTCATATGTCATCAGGTACGTTTGCAACTCGCTCCCGATTCCGATGGGAAATGTCATTTTATAGGCCCATTGAATACCGGTATTCTGAGAGCTTTTCAGGTCGACGGCAGTCAGATCCAGGCGGATATCCAGCGCAATCTGTGACGGCCATCGATATTTCCACCGGAGCCGGTACTGGAGTTTCCTCCGCAAGGCCGCACCCGTATACAATACTCCCCTATCAACCCGGGTATCCGTCACTTCTTTCTTCTCTTGCTTAATCTGCCCGGTCAGCACCATCCTTGGAGCCAGTCGCCAATCGCTCCGCATGAACCACTCGGTCCCTGACCGGATTGGGTTGTCGCCCGATTGCAGTTCCCGGAATTGATCAAAATACCACTGCCAGCGAAACGCGCCGACATCCCACCTGATTCCAAAATAAATACCGCTCTCATTACTGGTTCCGGCATATTCACTCAATCCATTGGCATACGGAACCTGATACTTCGGCTCATAATAACGATGGCCGAAAACCACGCTGTATCCATACAACTGTTTGCGAAGCGTTGTGTAATGCGCCCGGTTGGAGTGATAGTCCAGCGCGGTTTCATGTGTGAACCACGGGGTTGAAACCCAGAAGCTCCCGAAGATTTTCGGCTCAAGACGCTCCCGATGACCCCATCTATGATAGGAATGATCGGCTGCCTGGAAACCTATTTGCGTTTCCTGAATCTGGTACCAATATCCCATACCCCGGACTGATTCCACCAGATCGTTCCGGATACTGCGCATATATTCGGTGGTATGCAGACCGGATGTTGACAGGTGAATTTCCCGGCCGTCCCAACGACCATCACGCGGCGTGGACGACAGGAATGCCTGAACAACATGATTGCCGTGTGTATATTTCCCGGCGATACCCTGCAATCCACTAAATTCAAGGCTGGAGCTGCTGCTGCGGAGAGCCGTATAGGATTTATCAGCGTTGCGAATTGCATCGCTGGATTTCGAAAACCCCAGCGGACGTCCGAAACTTAATCCCTGGCCATATCCCAGTTGAAATTGCCCGATTACAAGATGCCAGTTGCGTTCCGGGCTGCGGTATTCGATCCCTCCGGCCACATGATCCATAAGTGAGATCTCCCCCGGATCTCTCTCTGCTACTATCGTTCCGGTAAACCGACTGCCTTTCCGGATCCGGAATCTCGTATACCATTGATACTCCCCGGGATTCAGGGTTTTCATTCGCCACCGGACATGGCCGGATAGATCCGATACGGGTCGTATCCCTACTGTGTATGCCAGGATCTCCTGCACCTCATCAGAGAGCGATTGCCGCAGATCACCCCAGGAGGACGGCTCCGGATACTTTTCAAGCAGGGCACTGATCTGCCCCACTTCCTCCTCGGTGAGTTCGGGGATGAGATGCAAAGTACTCGTATTCAGGTTGTCATACGGTATCGGATGTTCATGCAAATACAGATATTCATCCAGTAATACCTCAGCCTGATGCTCATCATCCATATTTTCCAGCCGCTCCCGGAACCGTTCCGGCAGCTGCCGGAGGCTGCCTGTTGCCGGTGGGACTCCCCGGAGTGGATCACAGAGTAAACACAATCCCAAACCGATGAGTAAAAGGGAGTGCCGGATGTGTGGCAGCCACGTAAAATATATGGAATTGTTTCCAGTAAAATTGAATGCCATAACTTCCTCGGACCGGATTGGTCATAAAATCGATCGCACCGCTAATCCATGGGAGAGGTTGATATGCCAGTCCGACTCCGTACCGAACAGCGTATTCCAATTCATGCACGAGATAAAACTGGCTCAGGACATCACCTGTTGGTGCATATCGCAGGGCTGTAAAAATCTGCTGGGGAAGCAGCTCCTTTTGCCGGCCAATCGTCGCCTGATTTACGTTGGCATAGGCAATTTCCCATTCCACATCGGGCGTGACTTCCCAGCCTGCACCGATATCTATGCCATACGCGGTCGTGGCTCCATAATCATCGATGGCAAGCTGGTATCCGTGCACCCCCAGACCGATTCGGGTGTCTTCAGTGAGGTGCATACCGATTAAGGTAGTGAGAGTCTGCTCACGATAAGCCGCATCTCCAAATTGGAGATAACTCACCCCGACGTTTCCGAT
Source organism: bacterium (assembly GCA_035267465.1). Taxonomy (GTDB): domain Bacteria; phylum Fidelibacterota; class JAANXI01; order JAANXI01; family JAANXI01; genus DATFLS01. The sequence goes on along the minus strand of DATFLS010000529.1, from coordinate 1,900 downwards.
CGAAAACGGAACGGCGGCCAGCACCTTCTGTTCTTGTAAGCCCTCGACATTGAACAGCCGGGTATAATATGCGCCCAGTATCATCCTGTTAATGGAGGCTATTTCCACCGGACTGTGTTGAGTCGCGTTCAGAAGTCGTTCGTCCGCTGACAGCCAGGGAAGCGTCTGCAAATGCTGCCGGAGGAACGCTCCTTCGGTTCTCTGCAGACCGGTAATTCCCAGCAGTTGAGAAAGAACCACCAGAGCCGGGATGATTCTCTTCATGCGTGTCCTCCTGGAACCAGTGAGTGGGAAAGCGTACGCAGCCACTCTACCCGTCCTTCTTCTACACAAACCTGCGAGAAAATTCAGACGTCACTCCGTTGCATTTCATGCATCATAAACCCGCGAATCGTTCAGCCGGAATGCACCGAAATGGTTGAGATAACCAAAGGATGGAGAACTAACTTTACATCTTTTCAGAGGATGGAGATCGAAATTTCTTATCGGTTGAATAACTTCGGAAACATGATGATATTTTTCAACAAAAAATTATGTTTGTTGAAAAGAAAGAGGTGTGATGATGCGTTTTGGTCACCGGGACCATCCAGGATACAGGTGAATCTGTGGCATCGGCAGAGGTGATTACTCCTCAGTTCAGGTTCTACTATTCAGCGATTTTCCCTCTCGGATCTCGGTATCACGCGGAACACTTTTTCATCTGGTTTGGCCATCCGGTACCGTTCCCTGGCCAGTTTTTCGATGTACTGCAGATCATTTTCAAGACGGTCCCGTTCTTGTGCCAGGACGGCGTTTTCCTTTTCAAGTTCCTGAATATGCTGCTCGATGGCATGCTGTTCCCGCTTGAGGAGAGAGAGCTGATAAAGTCCGTGATCGCTGAGCACGAATACCAATACCAGGATCACTGCGGTGCACAGACCTATCAGCCACCATAAGAAAGCGCGGGCGCGCCCGGTTTTGGGCTTCCGCCGGGCACGCCGTGCGTTCTTTTTTTGTTTTGCGCGAGTGTTCGAATTCCGCGGGCTCACCGGTTATCCTCTCTTACAACGCGTTTTTTCCGAGAAACCGGGAATGTCCCAGCAGCTGCTCTTCAATACGGAGCAACTGATTATACTTGGCGATCCTGTCCGAGCGGGAAGCGGAGCCGGTTTTAATCTGTCCGGTGCCGGTTGCCACCGCCAGGTCTGCAATGAACGTATCTTCGGTCTCGCCGCTCCTGTGAGAGATCACCGACCGGTAGCCATTCCGGGTCGCCAGATCGATGGTATCCATGGTCTCGGTGACACTGCCAATCTGGTTGAGTTTGATAAGAATAGCATTCCCGGCGCCTTCGTCGATGGCGCGCTGCAGGAAGGTGGGATTGGTCACCAGCAGGTCATCCCCGACTAACTGAATTCTCTCTCCCAGCTCGTCCGTCAGAAGCTTCCAGCCTTCCCAATCGTTCTCGTCCATCCCATCTTCGATCGAGACAATGGGATATTTCTCCACCAGATCGACCCAGTACCGTACCATTTCATCGGCCGGCAGCGCCCGGTTTTCGGAGGCCAGCTCATATTTCTTTGTCCCGGCATTATAGTACTCACTGGAAGCCGGATCAAGGGCAATAAACAGATCCTCGCCCACCGTGTAGGAGGTTTTCTCTGCTGCTTCCAGGATCACCTCGATGGCTTCTTCGTTGGATTGAAGATCCGGTGCGAACCCGCCTTCGTCACCAACTGCGGTGTTCAATCCTTTGTCCTTCAACACAATCTTCAACTGATGGAAGGTTTCCGCGCCCATCTGCAACGCTTCCCGAAAGGTCTGTGCCCCCAGCGGATAAATCATGAATTCCTGAAGATCCACATTATTGTCGGCGTGACTGCCCCCATTGATAATATTCATCATGGGCGCAGGGAGAATT
>DATFLS010000528.1:0-14466 GCA_035267465.1 bacterium | reverse complement strand
TGATTTATCCGGATGGAAGGGACTGGTGGCAAACCCGGTGGAGCGGCAAAAGATGTCGGCATCAGAACTGGAGGCCGCCCGGAAAAAAGCCAATGAGTCGATGCGGCAGCATTGGTCAGTACAGAATGGCATTCTGCAATTTGACGGGCAGGGAGAGAGTCTGTGTACTCAGAAAAAGTACGGCGATTTTGAGTTGCTGGTCGACTGGAAAATCGAGCCGGGCGGCGACAGCGGGATTTACCTGCGTGGCACACCGCAGGTTCAAATCTGGGATTATACCGAAAATCCGGCCGGATCGGGTGGACTCTACAACAATCAAAACCATCCCAGCGAGCCTCTGAAACGGGCCGATAAACCCATAGGCGAGTGGAACAGGTTCCGGATTAAGATGGTCGGGGAACGGGTCACGGTCCATCTGAACGGCGAACTGGTAGTGGATAACGTGATGATGGAGAATTACTGGGAGCGCGACAAATCGATTTCTCCCACGGAGCAGATCGAACTGCAGGCGCATAATACGACTTTATACTTCCGGAACATCTTTCTCCGGGAGATCCCCAGGGAAGATTTATATGAAGGTCCGCTTTTCAATGGGAAAGATCTGACAGGCTGGGAAATTATCGACGGACGGGAAGGCAGCTGGCATGTGGAAGATAACATCCTGTATACCCAGGGTGCAGGAGGAGGCTGGCTTTCCACCACGGAGCAGTATGGAAACTTCCGGTTATCCCTGGAATTCCGGGTCCCGCCGGGCGGGAACAGCGGTGTATTTCTGCGGGCTCCCCACCAGGGAAATCCGGCCTACCGGGGAATGGAAATCCAGGTGCTCGATGATTATGCCGAACAATATGCTACCCTGCAGCCCTGGCAGTATACCGGCAGTGTGTATGCTGTGGAGGCTCCCTTGAAGCGGGCCTCAAAAAACGCGAACGAATGGCAGCGTATGGAAATCCTCTGTGACGGGCCCCGGGTACGGGTCACGCTGAATGGCACCGTCATCGTTAATACGAATTTAATCAAGCACATGGACAAAACAGACGAGCATCCCGGATTAAAGCGCCGCAGGGGCTATATCGGTCTCCAGAATCACAGCACCCGGGTCGATTATCGTAATATCCGGATTCAGGAACTGCCGTAGAGAGCTTCGTGCAGAGTTGCGATTGTATATAATGAAACACTGAAAAACACTGATCATTCGTAGTTTGCTGTTCAACGCTGATTGCTGCCCGTTTTGAGGACGTTTATTCTGAATGAGTGGTTGCGACTATTTTGTGGTTCAATCCGCACGATCTTCTTGCAACATTGGGGTTGATACCCGAGCCTGTCCATACTCAGGAATCGTTAGTGGTGTATCTATCACGACGCTCCTGGTGTCTGAAAGTCATTCGTCGAATCTGGAATTTAAATCATAACCCTGTTCCAAAAGCCTGGATTCGTTTTTCTGCAAAAATGCCTGGATGGCCTCCGCAGAGATAATATTGGTGATGCCATAATTAATTTTCTGCTGAAGATCCACATAGATATCTCCGGTGTAGGGAAGTTTCGGGTCGTAGTTGGTGGTTTCATAAGTTTCTTCCGGTGTCAGGGAATACCTGATTTCACCGGCGGCGGAATTCGCCATTCCCACCAGCTCGAAGTTCGGGACGCCATCCCGGATGGCCAGGACGATACTGCCGCTCATCCCCCGGTTAAACAGGGCGTCAGTCAGAAAGGAGTGGGCCCTGTCCCGATTGGGTTGGCTGACGATGCCCCGGGTGACCATCTTTCTTCCCCTCGGAAATCCGATCAGAAAGACGTACGAACCCCATTGGAGATCCCGGGCATTTCCGACCGGATAGGTGAACACGCGCACCTGTCGATTCGGGGATTGTCGGAATTCGCCTCCAACGATTGCCAGGTCCCGCTGACGATCGATGGCTAATATTTCCAGGTTTTGGTTTAGCACTCCCATAAACTCCGGTATGTAATTGTTCTGGCGAATCTTAATGCCCACACTTTGAATGTACTGCGATCGCACAGAACTTCCTTCCCTGGTAAAATATGTCACGGAAGTATCCGGAAAATCCAGAACGTGCGCGCAGGTCAGCAGGGCAATACGATTCTGGGAATAATGGATCACCGTCGCCGAACCCAGGACAGAGGTGTTATACACGATTTCACTGGAGGCTTTGTCCATAACCGTTTCCGACCGGATGTCACCACTGGTGACCCGGGCCTCGCGGGGAAAGACATACCCGGAATAGTATCCGACAGCATTCATACCATACACCATCTCGGTGATCCGCTGCAAATAATCGGATACCTCAACGCTGGGATATGTGCTGTCGTATTTTCCATCCGCTGCCATTTCCGGGGTAAGTTGACGGAATGTCCGCTGGCAAGAGCAGAGTACGAATCCACCAGAGATCAGGAGGAGGGCATACAGGACAATACGACGGTTCATGATACTCGGCATCTGTTACTGCTTAACAAGTACATAGATGTTCTCCGCTTCAAAACCAAAGATATAATAAATGAAACCTGAATTCCACAGAATCCTCCGGGGAGAATCTGTCCGGGAGATTTTTCGGGCGAACTCAATTATATGAACCTCTTCAGAATATGCAAAGGTCGGAAAGGAATCAATGAAATATTGAAGTACCTTCTCTTATACTCCTGTTGCACTGTATGTTCAGTCGTATTGATTAAGCAACTGTCAACCGGATTGTCGGTTTGGACATACAGATCCGCTTTCCCATTCCATGGGAGAAGAAACAAATGAGTGCGAATCCGGGTACATACTCTTAATAAAGAGGAAAATTAGAATTAGTTATTTATAACAAAGCTCAGCGTAATTAAATTTGCGCTATCGAAAGGGATACCTGAATGTTGCATAGATAAGTACGTTAATTTCATGCGTTGATTGCCGGCCTGCTTAATCAGAAACCAAGACAAATATCTATGGAAAAAATTTTTGTTCTCGATACCAATGTGATTTTGCCTGGTAAGTATCTCCGGCAAGACGGGCACCGGGAAAACGCTCCTGGCGCTGGCGGCCGCGCTGGAAACACGCAGTCACTACCGGCAGATCTACCTGGCCCGGCCGATTGTCCCGCTGAGCAACAAGGATATCGGCTTCCTTCCCGGTGATATCCAGTCCAAAATGGATCCGTACATGCAGCCGTTGTATGATAATCTGGGCGTGATCCAGAACCAATTCCCGGGCACGAACAAAAAGAATCAGCGTATCAAACAACTGCTGCATGAAGAGAAGCTGGTGATTTCTCCCCTCTCCTATATCCGGGGACGAAGCCTGGTGAACATCTACTTCATCGTGGACGAAGCCCAGAATCTCACTCCCCACGAGGTGCAGACCATTATCACCCGGGCAGGCGAAGGGACCAAGGTGGTGTTCACCGGAGATATCTTTCAGATCGATCATCCTTATCTCGACACCCGCTCCCACGGGCTCAGTTATCTCATAGATAAAATGCAGGGACAGAAGTTATACGCACACGTGAACCTGGAGAAAGGGGAACGCTCCGAACTGGCGGAACTGGCCAGCGATTTATTGTAGAGCAGAGGTAAACGGCATGCTCTCCTGTTGTTGATCGGTGGCGTGGGAGAGAAAATCATTCCACGAGAGTGACCGGTTCAAGCCGTGATAAGAAGTGATGTATCTCCCGGATTAAGTATTGGCGCTTCTGAATGAAACGTTGATGCCTGGAAATGAAAAGTGTGACCTCCTGAATGAAAAGTTTGTCCTCCTGAATTAAAAGTCGATGCTCCTGAATCAAAACTTAGTGCTTTTCAGTCAAAAGTTGATGCTCCTCAGTCAAAAGTTGATGCTCCTCAGTCAAAAGTTGGTGCTCCTCAGTCAAAAGTTAATGCTCCTCTCTTAAAGATTTTAACCGAACAGGATAATTAGAGGGGGTTGACCTAAAAAAGTTAAATAACTATCCACTTTGTTTCATGAGATGGACCAGACGCCGTTGCTGCTAAAGTCCTCATTCTAGTTCTCCTCCTTACGAAGGGGGAGTCAGAGGGGGTCATTCGACCAGAACGCATCCAAGACCCTCTTTCCTGCTATAAACTCTCGGCTTTATAACTATATTGAATACGAAATATACTCAGGTTGTGGGGAGGCCACCAGGAGATAGGATCCCGGAGAATGGAGAATTGAGGGAAGAGTTGGCGGTGGGAGATAACAACCTCACCCTCTGTCTCTCTCCTTCCCCGTAGGGATGCCCTTGGCACGAAAGGAGAGGGATGGGCCATCCCGCTCCCTGCCCGGACCAGTCTCCTGAGTAAGCTTAATAGTCAAAAATATGAAGATCTTTTAGGTGAGTTGAATATACCGATATCTCAACAGGTTCCGACAGACGCAAGTGGTAATGATAGTGGGTTGCGGTTGCAGGTTAGGAACAATTCGAGCCCGGGAATGCATGGACTGTAGTTAAGAAACGACCCGATAACTCACAGTTTCGGGCTCAGAGGGATCTCCGGCGGACTTAGTCTGGTACGCCGATAAATGAATGAGATTGCTCGAACTGCTCGATATCCGATTCGTGCTCCATGGTCAGGTCGATATCGTCCAGCCCGCGCAGCAGGTGCTCCTTGACGGTGGGTTCGATATCGAAATGGCAGGCGATCTCTTCGTCCAGATGCAATACGAATCGTAGCTCTTCCAGGTTCACGGTACCTTCCAGCCCCGGAAACCGGTCCACCAGTCCGAAGATCTGATCCACTTCGTCGGGACCGAGTTCGATGGTAAGCAGGCCGTTCTTCACGCTGTTATTGCGAAAAATATCCGCGAATCCGGGAATACGGGTGCCGTCCTGTTCTTTCCAGGGCGCGATAACCACCTGAAATCCATACTGTTTAATGGCCCAGACTGCGTGTTCCCGGCTGGACCCGCAGCCGAAATTATTCCGGGTGACCAGAATTCCGGCGCCCTGAAACCGGGGGGCATTCAGTTCGAACTCGGGATTGGGTTTGTTATTGGGCAGATATCGCCAGTCGAAGAAGAGGTTTTCTCCGAACCCGGTGCGCTTGATGGACTTCAGGAACTGCTTGGGGATGATCTGATCGGTGTCCACATTTGCTCTGTCCAGGGTAGCGATGAGCCCGTGAAAGGTGGTGAATGGTTCCATCCATTTACTCCGTTGTCCAGGTTCGTAAATCGACAAAATGCCCTTCGATGGCGGCAGCGGCTGCCATCTCCGGGCTGACCAGGTGGGTGCGACCGCCTTTGCCCTGGCGTCCCTCGAAATTGCGGTTGGAGGTGGACGCACAGCGTTCTCCCTCCTTGAGCTGATCCGGATTCATGCCCAGACACATACTGCAGCCGGCCAGTCGCCATTCGGCGCCGAAATCCTTGAATACTTCATCCAGTCCTTCCGCTTCGGCCTGCTGGCGAACCTGTTGTGATCCGGGGACCACCATCACCCGCAGATTGTCTGCTTTTTTGCGTCCACGTAGAATATTCGCTGACCGGCGAAGGTCTTCAATCCGGGCATTGGTGCAGCTGCCGAGAAAGACAGTATCCAGCGGAATCTCGGTGAGTTTCGTCCCCGGGGTCAATCCCATGTATTTGAGCGCCTGGTCCACATCTCTCCTGCTGTATCCGGGAACCTCGTCGGGTTCGGGGACGGCTCCGGTGACGTCCAGCACCATTCCGGGATTGGTTCCCCAGGTTACCTGGGGAGCGATTTTATCGGCCTCGATAATCAGCGTGCGGTCAAATTCCGCATCCGGATCCGACGGCAGCGCTTTCCAGTACACTACCGCCTGGTCGAAATCACCGTTGAGCGGCGCAAAGGGACGTTCTTTCTCTGCGATGTACTGGAAGGTGGTATCGTCCGGGGCGATCATCCCGGCCCGGGCGCCGGCTTCGATACTCATATTACAGATGGTCATCCGTGCTTCCATGGAGAGGGAGCGGATCGCTTCGCCCGCGTACTCGATGACATATCCCGTGCCACCTGCGGTGCCGATGGTGCCGATGAGCTTCAGGATTAAATCCTTGGAGGTCACGTAGGGCTGGAGTTGTCCGGTGAATTCCACCTTGAATGTTTTCGGTTTCAACTGCCGAAGGGTCTGGGTGGCAAGCACGTGTTCCACTTCGGATGTCCCGATTCCGAACGCGAGGGTGCCAAACGCCCCGTGTGTCGACGTATGCGAGTCCCCGCAAACCATGGTTAGGCCGGGGAGGGTGATTCCCAGTTCCGGACCGATGACATGCACAATTCCCTGGCGATCGCTGTTCAGACCATACAGCTCGATATCGAAGTCCGCGCAATTCTTTTCCAGTGCTTCAATCTGGGCTCTGGAAATGGCGTCTTTAATAACGGAATGGCTGTCCGTCGGAACATTATGATCCATGGTGGCAAACGTGCGGTCGGTTCGCCGTACGTTTCGGTTGGTCATGCGCAGGCCCTCAAACGCCTGGGGACTGGTGACTTCATGAACCAAATGCCGATCAATATATAGCAGGAAGGTTCCGCCCGGCAATTCTTTGACTACGTGCTTCTCCCAGATTTTCTCAAAGAGTGTTTTACCCATAAATTCTCTGTCCGTCCTGAATTTGCATGTCTCTCAAGTTCTGTGCTCTTTGTTCATCCTGAAAAATAAGATATTCCCGGTAGATTATGAACCGGATTTTGAAGAGAATTTTGTTTTCCTCTTCCGGGGCATCTCAGACGGATCTTGTCTCGGGAAGTATTTTACCTCAGGTTAAATTCTTACCTCTATTCGCAATTTTCTGTTTCCCCCCTATTTTCCGGTCATATCGTTTACAGTTTTATAAATGACGCTAATTTAAGTTCCGGCAAAATGTTTTGTAATGGCTAATTTGGCGATACCGGGAGTGTCATACTGGTGGGTACTTTCACCGTAGACTTCTTCATCGGGATCTCCCGGGGAACGCGCACCGATACAGAACAATTTCAATTATTTCCCCAGAGATGGCGGTAGTTGCACAGTGAAGTGCGGCCGGCGCATCCGGAGTGATCCTGGGCTTGATCCTCTGGAAAGAAGCAGTGTTTTTCCTCTCTGAAATCCGGCATTGTGCAGAGAGGGCTGGTACAGTAAATTGCAAACACTGCAAACAATTTTAGCATTTCTCTAGTTAAGAGGATAAGGACTTCGTTAAGTGAACGAGCCAAAGGAGCGGAAGAATGAAAAATGCAAGTAGTGAGAAGCAGAACGTGTCCCGGAGAGAATTTTTCACCAGAACGGCCGCAATCGGTGGAGGAGCGGCTTGTCTGACTCTGGGGTATCCACTGGCTGCAGGTCTCTTCTCAGAAGAATCCACCGCAAGAGGCGCTGTGGAGTATGAGTATCCCTGGGGATATGAGAAGATTGACCCGGAGCAGGCAGCGGAGATAGCTTACGAGCAGTGGTACAAGGGTCTCTGCAGTCAGGCCACGGTGAGTGGCGTGCTGGTTCCGCTGCAGGAATCCATCGGCGAACCGTATACCTCGCTTCCGTTAGAGGCATTCCATTTCGGGCACGGCGGCGTGGTCGGCTGGGGAACAATCTGTGGAGTATTGTTTGGTTCCGGTATTGCCCTGAGTTTCGTGGCCGGGACAGATGGAGAGAGTATACTCAATGAACTGATCTACTGGTATTCGGATACGGCATTGCCAACCTATACTCCCTTGAATCCGAAAAGCACGATTCAAAATCAAACCACCAGCGATTCTCCTCTTTGTCACATTTCTGTGGGGAAATGGATGAAGAAGGAAGGAGTGGGGCTTTTCACTCCCGAGCGGAAGGAACGATGTGCAAGAGTGGCGGCCAGTACAGCCCATAAGACGGTCACATTACTCAACAGTTGGGCGGATGGGGAGTTTGAGGCGAAACATCCGTTCCCGACCGCAATGTGTGACATGGCTACCCAAATGAACTGTGTCGACTGCCATAAAACTGAGATTCCCACGACTCCCTGAAACTGCAATTCCTGGATAATAGTTTAGGGATATGTTAGTGGCGGTTACAGTCTGTTCTTCTGTGTGCCGACTTTCATAGCCACAGATTTACACAGATCGACACAGACGTCATAAGATGAGAGTGACTAGTAAGTTAGATCACTCAAAGTGGTCAGAGCAGCTTCAAATTGGATATCGTTTTCCGATCGCCTGATAGCACCAATTCAAGAGCTGATATATCTGATTAAAGTACGCCGGTCTTATGTCCGGTAGCCGTCCTGATAGTGGGGCTCCATCCATTCCAGACCCTGATGCCGGTAAAATGGGGTCAGCGCCGAGTGCATCTCCTCCATTTCCGAATCTGTCATGGGTGTGAAATTCTTCACCAGCTGAATGTTTTCTTTCAGGACTTGCAAACTATCCGTCCCGACGACTGCGGCGTCTGCATTTTTTAGTGACAGGGCATACCGGATAAGATCTCTGGGAGTGACACTTCGGACCGTTTCCCGGGGGCGTATGACTTTCATCACTATCACGCCCATCCCTTTGGATTTGGCAGTGGGGATGGCTTTTTCTTCGAAGGGTTGGTTTCCCTGCTGGTAGTGATTCAGCGCGATCAGCATGGTATCGAAATCATACTGTTCAGCCATCATCGCCATGGCTTCTGCTGAGGTATGTCCCGTGAAGCCGATGTATTTCGCCAGTCCTTCCTCTTTGGCCTTTTGTACGACCTGTAGTACTCCGTTCGGGCTTCCGATATCCCGGGCATCGCCGGTAGATTGGATAGAGTGTATTTTGAGGATATCCACATGATCCGTCTGCAGGCGGGTCAGGCTCTGTTCTATCTGGGCTTTTGCTGCATCGGGATCACGATTGTCTACCTTGGTGCTCAGGAACACTTCGTTCCGTCGATGTTTCAAAATTTTACCCAGCCGTTCCTCGCTGACCACACCGTTATAATCATACGAATGCGCGGTATCCCAGTAGTAGAATCCGTGGTCCAGCGCATAGGTCAGAAGTTCCAGGGCTTCATCTTCGTCTTCCACGGCACAGAACCGGCTGCCGGTGCCCAGGGCGAGAGGGGGAACCACTTCTTTGGTGTTTCCCAGCGTCCTGGTGGGTAAGCCTTTGGAATCACGACCCTCCCGGACGGCCGGAACAGCAAGATTGGGAGCAATTCCGAGCACGGCGGCAGTCAGGGCGGAATTCTTGAGAAACTCGCGGCGTGATATATATTTAGTCATGATAACACCTCATGATGTTATTGGAGTGTATTTACATGTCTCCGGAAGTTGTTGTTCCGGCTGGTGAGAACAGTGCCTCACTCGACGCATAAGATTGCCGGGGTTGCCGGTAGCAACCGGAATTGGTTTACGATAGTGTTCTTTTGGAATAAGTGCAAGTGCTTTTACTGCAATATACTCTCATCCGGCAGCCCTTCCGGACGATGAAAGCTCAGGATTCACGTTGCGGACGCTCAAATAAGAATGTAAACTTTGTATACCAGGTTCTATAGTCTGAGCCTGCCACAGGAATCACTGGTTTATATCATATGCGGGAATATGATGCTTGAACGGAACAGAGTCGAGGTAAACAGTTGAATGGCAGTTTCGTTTATGTTCCCGGGTACATGGGTACCTGGCCGACAAATCGCAGAGATGGGAGCGTTTTCTGACCAGCTCTAAATACTATAATGTCTCAAGGAAGGAGGACCTGTAAAATGGTATTAAATCGTCGTGAATTTTTAAAAGCAAGTGGGGTGGGGGTTGCCGCAATGGGTATTTCGGTGTTGACTCCATCAGTGGGTTTTGCTTATCAACCGGCGGGCGCGGCCGGTGTCGGGATGTGTGACTGGAATCTGGGTGGCAGCGCCGACCCGGAAATTATCCCGAAGGCGAAGGAAGCCCACCTCCAGGGGATTCAGGTAAGCGTGGGCACTAACCCGCAGAATATCCCCCTGCGGGAACAGGCCGTTCGTGACCGGTATAAATCACTGGGAAAACAGTATGGCATCACCTTTCATTCGGTGGCAGCGGGGAGTATTTTAAACCGCATTCCGCTGGCATCGGAGCCACAGTCGGCCGTGTACGTGATCGACGCCATTGAAGCGGCCGCCGCATTGGGGGCAAAGAATATTCTCATGGCCTTCTTCGGGAACGGCGATCTTCGGCTGCAGGATTCCATGGGAGAATTTCGGGATCTGAGAGAAGGAGCGTACTCCGAATATGAGTTAGACACCGAGGGAGTCACCCGGGTGGTAGAAGTGCTGCGGCAGATCGTCCCTCGGGCGGAGGATGCCAACGTGGTATTAGGACTCGAAAACACCATTACCGCCAGGCAGAATCTGGAAATAATCGAACGGGTGGGATCCGAAATGGTGCAAGTGTATTACGACGTCGGTAACTCATGGGGGAACGGCTACAACGTGCCGGAAGAAATTCGTCTGCTGGGAAATGACCGTATCTGTGAAGTGCATCTCAAAGACAGGCAGACCAGAATGCTCGGGAGTCCGGAAGGTCAGGTGGATATGCACCAGTGTGCCGAGGCGCTGCGGGATATCGGGTATGATAAATGGTTAGTCCTGGAAACCAGCGGTAGAGAAGGACAGTTTATTGCAGACACCCGGACCAATGTCGCCTTTGTGAAACAGACGTTCCGGATGGCATAGTTCTGCCTTTACGCTTGCGGATCAGCATGGACGAAATCGGGATGGCGGATCTGGGGGATCCCGGCAGGAAAGGAGTGTCAGGTTTTTAAGCGCAGTGCGGTGAAGAGCCGAACTTTGCTCCGAACTCTACACGGTGACCTACCATGACTTATGTACAAGGTATGAAGACGATTATGATATATTTTGCCTGGAGCAGATTCGTAAAGAGAAGGATGAGGAGCAGCCGTTATCGGATCACCGGCGAAGACGAGAAGAATCTCCGGAAGCCCTTGCTTATTCTTTTGCTCCCTCTTTTGTTCAGCAGCGTTTTTCTCATATCCCCAGGGAATTTATTGGCCAGCGCACAGGCAGGGATGGAAATCGCCGGGGGAAATGTATATGAGGTGGTAGAGCTGGAATTTTCCGGTCCGACGTTGGGACCCGAAGATGCGCCGGCCAAGGATATCGATTTCTGGGTGCGGTTCCGGCATCGGAAGGATGGCGCTGAACATAAAGTCTATGGATTCTGGGATGGTGACGGAACCGGGGGCAACTCCGGGAACAGTTTCAAGGTACGGTTTTGTCCGACCAGGCCGGGCCGGTGGTTGCTGGAGCAGGTCTACTCAAATGCGCCGGAGCTGAACGGTCAGCAGGAAGGCGCATATATCACTGTGCAACCGGGACGTCATCCCGGCTTCTGGATCGTTGATTCCGCGAGCGCCGGCCATCGCTGGTATCAAAGATCGAATGGCGCCCATCAATATATCATTGGGAACACGCATTACAGTTTTCTCTCCGGATACAAAGCAAATGGGGTTCCCAGCGGAAACGATATCCGGTCCGATATCATCGGCAATGCCCGATTTTTTAAAAAATTGCGGTTCGGACTATCCGGCGATTATTATCCGGATCCGGAGGTGAAGCCGTTTCTGGATAGTCTGGGGGCGCCCACCGATTGGGGTGACTTTTCCCACAGACCGAATCCGGCCTGGTTCCATAACCGGGTGGATGCCGCCGTGCAGACCGGATACACACAGGACCTCATCACGGATCTGATTCTGGCAGGACCGGACACGGAACAGTCGCGATCCACTCTCAGGGCGAGGCATAATAACGGCGATCCCGCTCCGTTCCTGAAATATATTGCCGCACGGTACGGCAGCTATCCGAATGTGTGGATCTGTCTCTGCAATGAATATGATATCCGGACGCCCTCGTACAGCGAGGGGGAGATAGCCCGGTTCGGACGGATGCTGGGGGATTACCTGGCATATCCGATTCCGGTCAGCGTACACTCCACCCCGTCCACACGCTGGCCTGCCGAGTTTGATCGGCTCTCTGACTGGTATGACCATCAGATTATCCAGAACAAATTGCGGAATTTGCCCCAGTCGGCGGATGTGCTTTACCGGGTCTGGCAACACCCCGAGGCAGCCGGTCATCGCTGCAGGCCCACGATTAATGATGAGTTGAGTTACCAGGGGCGGGGCGACGAGCATAACGAAGGGGATACCATCGAATCCCACCTGGGCGCCTTTCTGGGGGGCGGGTATGCTACTACCGGCTCGAAGCCCGGAAGCAAAACAGGACAATATTTCCGGGGGAATTTTAATCGGCGGGAGCATTCGGCCGCCGATAATCTGCGGTGGCTGAGACAGATTATCGATACCGAGATCGCGTTCTGGAACATGGCACCGGATCACAGCATTTACTCCAACCTGCATGACGATTTTCGCGGGTTGGCCTGGATAGGACATCAATATGTTCTGGGAACAAATCAATCACATGAAAATATCGTGGTGCATCTGCCCGCCGGCACCTGGACACTCACCCGGTTTGATGTGATTTCCATGACCAGACAGATTATGGCCAGGGATGTTACCGGCAGATTCAGCTTCGATGCCCCTGAAAGCCGGGCGGTGTTATTCCTGTTTATTCGAGGAACAGATCTATAAACGGAAATGTGTTAACAGCTATATAAAATAAAATTCCTCGTTCTTCACAAGTGTGGATAATGCGGTCTGCTCACTAGCAGTATTTACAATTATTTTATCTCTAAGTTTATAACTTCCCTGATTTTACTCTTGACGAATTCTCAGCCGGAAGGTAGATTGAATTGGCAATGATGGATTGATGATAAAATTACGCTGCCGTTTAACTTGTTCCGGCACTTATTATTTTCTCCCAGTAAATGGCTGTACTTCTCACCTGTGTCGTTTCATCCATCAGGAGGACATCGCTGTAAAACTTGCTGAATAACGACATAAGGAGCGATTGATGTCTCAATTTAGCTGCATCTACTCTGATGTTAAAGTAGGCGGGAGCAGAATGGTTGAAAATGTTCATGCCGCTTCTGCACGAGAGGCGTTTCAACAGTTCATTCGCAACCGGAATCAAGAGAATTGGACCATTCCTGAGATCTTCTGCCGTTCTTCATTGAAGATTGTCCGGGATGCTTCAAACGACCGGTATGTAATAAATGCGTTCGGTGAAATTGTGAAAGAAACCGAATATTTTAATATTGCCGGATAATTTCGGGAATGTCTGAAAAAACTGTCGCCCGGGTACCTGTGTGAACGACGGTTATTCAGCCGTCACGGCACTTGTTCCCGTTTGATCTTCTTTTGGGAGATGAGGTGCTGCACTTCGTGACTTTCTCATAATTTCGTCTTCATCCTTTTTTCAAAGAATCATCAGTCAGTGTGTCTTCGTTTTCAAACGCCTTCCCCGGTTAATCCCTTCATCTGATGCATTTTCAGGAGAGACTGGTTTTCCGGAAAATATATACTTATTTTAATCCGGCATTTCCAATGAAAACACAGAGGCGGAGAGAATGAGCAACTCAAAGTTAATTTTCGGAAGTATACTTGTACTATTTTTCCTTACCTTTTCCAGTGTTATGGCTGCTGAAAAACAAAAAGTAATTCTGGATACGGATCTGGGGGGCGATATTGATGATGCGTTTGCACTGGCACTGGTGTTGATCAGTCCGGAATTCGAGGTGCTCGGTATCACACTCGATCATGGTTTAACCCGGAAAAAAGCCCAGATCGCAGCACGCATGCTGTATGAAACGGGGAGGGAGGACATTCCGATTGCGGTGGGAAGACAGACACCGAACGTGGTCGGGCAGGACACGGAACCGGGAAATTATGAATCTCAGTACCGGTGGGCGGAAGGGTTTGAGAAAATCCGTCCCATTGAGCAATCGGCCCCGGATTTCATCATCGACCAGCTGAAAAAGTATCCCGGGGAGGTTGTGCTGTTTACGGTGGGACCGGTGCCCAACATCGGGGATATCGTCCGGAAGGATCCGGAGGCGTTGAAATCAGCCAAACACATTTATTCTATGTTCGGGTCATTTTACATGGGCTATGGGCGCGATCCGGTCCCGGATGCGGAGTGGAACGTGCGGGCCGACGTGGAATCGGCAAAGCTGCTGGCGTCTGCAGGGGCGCCGATCACCTATGCCGGACTGGACATTACCACCTTCGTCACGCTGGAGGAGGAGAATCGACAGAAGCTTCCCATGCGGCATTCGCCACTCACCGATGCATTAACCGGGCTGTATACATTGTGGGGGCACCAGACTCCGGTGCTCTATGACGTGGTTGCCGTCGGGATGGCGTTATGGCCGGAACTCTATGGCACCCGACCAGCGCATGTCGAGGTGATTGACGGCGGGTATACGGTCATCGATGAATCCGAAACTCCGAATGCCCAAGTAGGGATGTCTATTAACACGAATGAATTCATGCGGCGAATTATGACCCGCTATCTGGAACAGAATTTAAGCAGAGAATAGTATGAGGAATACAGGTGGTTGGACAGAACTCCATGCCGGGATTTCGGTTACTTTTCGAAGCCTCATAGATTTGTGGTATCCTGTTATCATCCTCATGAGTTTCT
>DATFLS010000527.1:0-10139 GCA_035267465.1 bacterium | reverse complement strand
TGCGTTCGGCCCGTCCCTGGGGTTTTTATTTTCCTGGGGCCGCATGACAGTTATTCAGACCGGGTCGATTGCGCTGGCGGCATTTATTCTCGGGGATTACGCATCCCTCCTGCTGGACCTGGGGCCGTACAGTTCGGCAATATATGCCGGGATCACCGTCTGCATGCTGACAACGCTGAACGTCTGGGGTACCCATCCATCCAAGCATACCCAGAATGTGCTCACCGGTGCTATAATCCTTCTGTTGATGGCAGTGGCGGTTTTGAGTTTTCTCAAAGATTCCACGTCCGCCCCACTGCTCGCCTCAGGAAATCCCACATCAACCTCCGGTTCCGCGGGGATGGCCATGATATTCGTCTTGCTCACGTATGGCGGCTGGAACGAAGCAGCCTATCTTTCTGCGGAACTGAAAGACGTACGGCAGAACATGGTGCGGGTGCTGGTTCTGGGACTGAGCCTGATTACTGTGCTCTACCTGCTGATTAATATCGCCTATCTGAATGTGCTGGGTTTCGAAACCCTCCGGCAGGCCGAAACCGTCGGGGCAGACCTGACCGAATATCTGGTGGGATCCGGCGGCGCCATTTTCATGGCGATAATCGTGATTCTCACAGCGTCCTCTACTGCGAACGCCACTATCATTACCGGGGCGCGAACGAATTATGCACTGGGACGGGATTTTCAGTTTATCGGTATTCTGGGGCGGTGGAGCAAGCGGAATAATACGCCGACCAACGCTCTCCTGGTTCAGGGGGCCATCGCGCTGCTCCTGGTTATTTTCGGAGCGTTCACCAAAGAAAGTATCACAACCATGGTGGACTATACGGCGCCGGTGTTCTGGTTCTTCCTGATGCTCACCGGAATCGCTTTGTTCGTCTTCCGGCGCCGGTATCCGGAGAGCAGCCGTCCGTTCAAAGTTCCATTCTATCCGGTCATACCGGCGCTGTTCGTGGCTACAACCATGTTCATGCTCTACTCCAGCTTAACATTTACCGGCATCGGCGCACTGTTTGGAGTGGGCATCTTGCTGGTGGGAGTGCCGGTGTTGATCTGGGGCCGGAGCCGGAAGCAGACCTGACAGGTCCGTTGGTCTCCGGGAGAATGTGTTCAACCGAACATTTTCAATCCCGGATGGTGGGAAGTCCAATAGAGCAATACTCCTGCAGCACAGCGGAACGTATCCCGATTCTCCCCGGGAGGATGGGAATTCATCGCGGGTTTTTTCAGTAGTCATTATCTTTTTTTCCATAGAATTTCTACAGAATTCATCTGTAGTTTTATATGATAAAAATGGATAACGGAAAATGCATAATAAGAAGCCCCGCTAATAATTGACGCGGACGGAAACCTGCAGGACTTTATCAGGTATAATTACTGTGAGATGTTTCAGAATAAGTAGAGCCAGACAGATTGTGTTTCACCAGTGTGAGGATGCCCCCGAAAACAATGGTATTAAGGGTTTGTGGAGACGCCTTTGCTTTTGCAGGCGCCGGGAATCTATAAAAGGTCCTATAACCACAGAGGTACCATCATTATGAAATTACTCATTGTTGAGGATAACGAACAACTGGTGGAAGACATGGAGCGCTTTCTTGAGGAAAGCGGGTACGTTGTGGAATGCGCCATCAATTACGAGGATGCCAGCGAAAAGCTCTGGCTGTATAGCTATGATTTGGTTATTGTGGATCTCGGCCTCCCGGATGGCAACGGATTGGAGCTGATTCGGGAAATGAAGAACAATGAAGTCGCCGCCGGTATCATGATATTAACGGCCCGGGATGCGGTAGAGGATAAGGTTAAAGGGCTGGATCTCGGCGCAGATGATTACATGACCAAGCCCTTTCACAAGGAGGAACTCAACGCGCGCATCCGTTCCATTCTCCGCCGGCACAAGTTCGACCGGAGTAATACCCTGGAGGTCGAAGAACTGAAGGTGGATCTCCTCTCCTCCCAGGTCTATGTGAATGAGATCCAGTTAGACCTGACCAGGAAAGAGTACGATCTGATTCTCTATTTTATGCACAATCCGGATCGGGTGCTGACCAAGGAAAGTATTGCCGAGCATCTCTGGGGGGATCACATTGACCAGGCGGATAATTTCGACTTTCTCTATAATCACATCAAGAACCTCCGCAAAAAGATCACGGATGCCGGTGGAACGAACCATATACAGGCCAAATACGGTATGGGATA
Source organism: bacterium (assembly GCA_035267465.1). Taxonomy (GTDB): domain Bacteria; phylum Fidelibacterota; class JAANXI01; order JAANXI01; family JAANXI01; genus DATFLS01. The sequence continues at coordinate 7,946 of DATFLS010000527.1, read as the reverse complement.
TAAATTTTCAACACAAAATTCACGATGAACTACGACCATGAAAAAACGACATGAATTCAAACTCCTGTCCAAGACCACGTTCATTTATCTCATCTTTACGTTGGTCGCGTTCCTGGGCAGTGGGCTGTTTCTGACACACGAAGCCAATGAATTTATCAACTGGGAGCTGGAGCATAAATATCGCAGAATCGAGTACAAGACCCGGTCGGTTATTGATCGGGAGGGCCGGAGAACCGCCGACCTGGAGAAGCTGCCGAGAAATATTCAGATCATGCCGATCAGCCAGGCGCCTCCCGAAGACGCGTATCCTACGTACTCTGACACCACGATCTATATCTCGCGGTTAGAGGAGACGTGGCGGGCCCGGAATAAAACCGTTGCTATTGAAGCGGGCGGGCAGTTCTATCGATTAACCATGACCGAGCTGGTAGAGGATTATCTCAGCCTTCGGGATGATATTTTCCGCACCATGCTTCCTGCGTTCATTTTGCTGGTTGTCGGAATTGTGGCATTCAATTTTCTGATGTCCGGATATTTCTTCCGACCGTTTAACAAGATACTGGACATCATGCGATCGTATAAAGTGGGGCAGCGAACTAACCTGGAGAAAGTGAAGACCAATACTCTCGAATTCAATAAAATGCAGGATCTCTTCCATTCCATGATCAACCGGATCGAACAGGATTACCGGCATCTCAGGGAATATACGGAGAACATGGCCCACGAAATGCAGACACCCCTGGCCGTGATTCGCAACAAAACCGACAATCTGATTGCCGATGAATCCATGATGAAAGAGCACGGCAAAACGGTGAAAACTATCTATGAGGAAACCAATCATCTCTCCCGGCTGGGAAATACCCTGAACCTCATCACCAAAATCGAAAACGGGGAATTCGATAACATTACCCAAATCGAAACCCGGCCCATCATTGAGCAACATGTCGACGCAATTCGGGAACTGGCCGGCCTGAAATCGCTGACCATCGATACCGATCTCACAGAGGAACACCGCCTGGAGATCGATCCGTATCTGCTGGATATCGTGTTAAAAAACCTGCTGCGCAACTCAGTGATGTATGGTACCGATAACGGACCCATCCGGGTGACTACCAGCGAGAAGACACTCGAAGTCAGCAATTATGGTCCGCCCATGGAAGACCGTCCGGATAAGCTGTTTCAACGATTTTACCGCAACAATAATCACCAGGGATCGCTGGGACTGGGTCTCTCGCTGGTGAAAAAAATCTGTGAGGTCAGCAAACTACAGATCACCTACCAGTATGAAGAAGGGCAACACATCTTCCGGATCCTCCGCAATGGGGAAATGCCCGCTTAATCGGTCCGAATGCATGGTTGTGTCTGCCGCATTCTGACCGTTTTGCCCCATCCTTTCTGTACAAACCTGTCCGCTGAAGCTCTTCCGACCAGGTCCGTCTGATCGGGCGGCGTCACCATATTATCAGAGCACTTCCGCCTGCTCTTCACCGAATCGTCATATGGTCTGAACCCTTCATTTAATAAATTTGTTATCCAGTCGTGATAATTATGTGATACCTGTGTTGTACTCTGTGGGTGCAAGACGGAATGAATCCACAACTCAAAACAAAAGGAGTACACACATGAAGCGATTCACTATTCTGTCCGTGGTTCTGGCCACATTTGTTCTGGTGCTGAGCGCCTGTGATGATGAGGGCGGAATGATGAGCCTCTCCGAACCAGATATGACTGCTCAATCACAGACCAGTGGATTAATGAAGACTGGCCGGACCCAGATCTGGGCGGACGGGCAACTGTTCGACAGTATCGTCACGCCGGCATCTTTTAAACCGGGACACGGCCCCTTTGATATCCTCTTCAATGGGAACTTTAAACACGATATCGGCCACATTTCAGATGCCAAGCCCGGGGATAAGGACTACAACGGCGGTCGATGGGCAGTGTACAATTTGAAGAGTGGTGTAGACCCCAACAAATATTCAGATGCTGACAGTGATAGTGATCTGGATATGAGCGATTTCGAGCCTGCTGGCGTCTACTTCGAATGCCCCCTGCTGCCCAGGAAATAAGCGAAAATAGTCGCAGACACTGTCTCATTAATGAAACGGCCGGCCTGTATATACGCCGGCCGTTTTGTTTTCTGGGCAAGTGAGGTCATCTTTTCCGCCGCTTTCCGGGGCCGGTGACCCGGTCCGGCAAATGCCTTGCTAATTCCCACCGATATTGAATACAGACTATCTATCTTTCCATCGATGCTGCCACGGAGAATGCAATGGATGCTCCTCATTCTACCCGCGGGAGTGATTACTCCGCCCGCTTATAGCTGATCGACACGCCGGACCGGCTGGAATAATCAATGGTGGTTTCGAAATCAGGATGGTTCTGCACAAGGTCTTTGAACTCCTGAATGCCGGAAGCTCGCATACTCATGTTATGGGCGGTGAAACAGCCACCCACATCCAGTTTCGGAGCGACAGCCTTGAAATATTCAGGGTACCACGATTTGTCCGCGTCGGAGAACACAAAGTCGAACGGTCCCTCCAGTGTCGGAACCAGCTCATGGGCGTTGGCCAGTCGGGCATCGATATACTCCGCCACGCCGGCTTCCTCGAAATTCTCTAACGCCTCCTCGTAACGGGAGCGGTTGATTTCGATGGTGATAAGTTTCCCGCCGGTCTTGCTCAGCGCCCAGGCGATCCAGATGGCCGAGTGCCCCGTGGAGGTGCCGATTTCCAGGGCACGGGTATAGCCATTCTCTATAATCAGGTCATATAAAAGTTTGCCGTCCGCCATCGGGACATTCATATCATGCCATTGATTTTTATGACTCTCCAGGAATTGCTGCACCCGGGCATCCAGCTCGGGAGTCTCCTTCAGGTCCTGGCCGTGCAGCGATTGCGGGAAAATGGTCAGCATGCAGAGTACTCCGGCGATTATCAGGGCATTATATGTCAAGTGGTTCATCGGTCTCTCCCTGGTTGTTTCTGAGTGAGATATTTGATCCTAAACTGCGACGATTAAAATTGCAATAGCTTTCTGCTGCATTTCTGTTGCGATCTCACTGCGATAAGATCTGGCATCGGGATTCAACACAAGACATTTTCACCATGGAATTATTTTTAATTAACATGTTGATCATCCCAGGAGCTTCGCACGCATGGTTTTATGCATAAGATTTGTTCACAGGTATCCCCAAATAGTGTGAAAACCATCATCGATCCGGCTCATTCCTATTTATAGAATCTCCCCTATTCATATTTTCTCAGATAATATGGTATCAAATATGATATCCCAAATTTCAAAGCTCATGCACGTTTCCGATATATTTGTGAAAATTTGTGTCCATTCGTGGTGCCCGAAGGAGTATCATCATTTTTTCCTGCACGCGTCTGTAATTACAGCTTTTCTATAGTTTCCCTACCAGATGCCTATAGTATGCCCATATATATTGAGCGTGAAAAATGAGAAGAAAACACTAAGAGGAGAGCAAACACGGGAAGTGAACTCACCGGACGCCGGACGGGAGGATGGACGCCGGTATCATTACTCCATCCTCCGGTTCCCGGCGTCCTTTATCGTTGGTAACTCAACACCCGGGATAATATCGGAGGCAGTCCAAATGAACAAATTCCGGAGGGATGTGGTGTCAGGGGAAAGAATCTTCAGCAGGTGATGGAGATCCGGATACCGTGGAAAAGGAAACTACTCCGGTTGTAGCTCGGGGCAGCGTGATTGTAAACGTGGTTCCTGCACCAATTTCCGAAGTCACCTCCAGGGTTCCATGGTGTTCCGAGATAATTTTTCGGGTCACCGGCAACCCCAGGCCGGTACCTTTCGACCCTTTGGTAGTGAAGAATACATCAAAGATGTGCTCAAGGTTGTCCTTGCTGATACCTTTTCCGTTATCAGACACCCGGATTTCCAGAGATTCGTCATCCTTCTTGCTGAGCTGAATTTTTACCTGACCACCATTCTTCTGCTGACAGGCATGAATGGCGTTGGAAGTCAAATTCAGAATGCACCGGTGAATCCCTTTAGGGTCAATATACACCGTGCCGATATCTGGATCTGCTTCCAGAACCACCTCAACCTGCTGACTTCGGGCTTTCTCCGATACCAGTTCGATTAAATCTGAGCAGAGCTGAGTAATATCCGTCTCCTGATATTCTGGTGTACGAGGACGTGAGTAGAGCAGCATATCCAGTACCAGTTCCCTCAGCCGATGAGAATTCCGTTTGATAATATCCCATCCGTCGTACACCGTGTCCATATTTTTACGGGAAACCCCGGTTTCGACGATGTAGGTTCCCCCATCCATATTATTCAGGATATTTTTTAACCCGTGAGCGGAATTGATAATGCTCTGACCTAAATCGGTGAGTCTGTCTCTATTCAGTTGTTCTTCAGCCAGCCGGTAATTACTTATCAGGAGGGTTGCATGGGCGGCAAGGGTGCCGATGAGTTTCTCATCATCCTTGGAAAAGGCGTCCTGATTTCTTTTGTTCTGCGCGACCAGCACACCATGCAATTCTTCACGAAAGATCAGAGGCACTGCCAGCACGGAGTGAATATGTGTTTCATCCTCCCGGTCTGGATCACGTCGAAACCGGTTATCGTCATCTGGATTCGTCACATTGACAGACGTTCTGTGTTCTGCACACCAGCCGATAATTCCTTCTCCGCGTTTTGAGCGGCTGAAGACACCCTCCTGCATCCCGTACTCTCCGGATTCACCGGTTGAGACGCACTTCCGGTGATAATATAATTCGTCAGTAATCTTATCATAGAGACTGAGTATACCGGTTTCTGCGCGGATTGCGCGGACTGCCTGGCAGGTCAGGTCCGCCAGGAGTTCGTCGATATCCGTCCTCCGGGCGAGGTTAGTGTTCAAGGAGAATAGAAAGTCAAGTAAGGAGTTCACCGCTCACACCGGATATGTTTCGAATACCCACTGTACGGCATCCTGAAGTTTGGCAGGATCCAGGGGCTTTTCAATATACTCCGCCGGTTCACTGCCCATATAATCCTTCATGTCCTTTTTGAAGAAACGGATACCTACTTTGTCCGCCACACCGGTTAACATGATAATGGGGATGTCCTTGGTGGACGCTTTATTCCTCAGTTCGTAAAATACCTTGAATCCATCCATTTCCGGCATCATGATATCCAGTATAATCAAGTCCGGCGTCTCTTCCTGTACTCTCTGGAGACAATCCGGACCATCACTGGAAGAAATCACAGTATAATCGCCAACATTGGACAGTACGGCCTCAACAAATTTGATGGCATCAGGTTCGTCATCGACCACCAGAATGGTTTTTTTGCTCTCCATCGGACTCTCCTTCCGATTTATTTAGGCGTTTACCGAGTTTTTTTATTCAGAATCTGCCGAAGCACTCCACACGGGTGCCTCCGCTGGTAATTCGCGACCAGGAAACACTTCCCGGTGGAGTGATTGCTTCTATTGAATTAGTTCATTTTTTCAGGAGGTATGAGTAGAGCGCCAAAAGGAATCTCAGGACCGGGTCAGATCAGTAAACGGAGAAAACCACTGCGAAAAGCGCCGGAGCCATATCATTCAGTAAGATCCTTTTCACCTCTCTCATTAAATATATCAATAATTCTCTTGAGAACAACTAAAAACAGAAGAGGTTTCTGTTTGATTTCATACGATATCTCGCCCTGGAACCGGCAGTGTTGTTACATGACCTCGGCACAGGATTCTGATCTGACGGAGTTCTGTATTTGGTATCAGGCATTGCGGGACTTCCTTTCGGAGAAATCCTTGTTGCTTCCCCTGGCCGAAACCTTTAACATAATATCAATTCTATCAGGTCGTCTTGAACCCGTGATTTGGGCAGCTGTTTACGGGAGAATGATCGGAGGGCGTATTCGGTTATAACCGGTAGTCTCCGGGTGAGCATCCGCAGACTATCTTCCTGGTCAATTCGATGTAGCTAATTCAGAAAATAGTATATAAATATTCAGAGCTCACTGGCCATAAAATAGATGTGAGGAGTAGAGCGTGGAAGAAAATATCCGATTCACATTGAATGGCAAGCCGATGCAGCTGTCGGTCGATACCGACCGAATGTTGTTGTGGGTGTTACGATCTGACCTGAACCTGACCGGAACCAAATACGGCTGTGGCCAAAATTACTGTGGCGCCTGTACCGTTTTGGTGAACGAGCAGGCGGTTCGCTCCTGCCAGACACCGATGAGTGATGTGCGGGGAAAATCCGTCGTGACCATTGAAGGGTTGGCCACGAACGGCGATCTGCATCCTCTCCAGCAGGCATTCATGGAGCACGACGCACTCCAGTGCGGATACTGTACCCCGGGGATGATCATGAACGCCTATGCCCTGCTGCGTGAGAATCCTCATCCCACAGACGCAGAAATTATCTATGGAATGGAGAATAACCTGTGCCGGTGCGGTGCCCATACCCGAATCATCCGGGCCATTCAGGCGACAGCCCGACAAACGGAAGGGAGCACGTCCGATGAATTACGATAAATATTTAGCACTCAATTTCAAGGATGGCGCTCCCGAGTCGTACATGGACCGGCGGGGAACCGGCCATCATCACCATGGGAGCTGTGGTTGCCAATGCCATATATGGTGCGGTGGGCGCCCGGCTGTTTCAACTCCCCATGACACCGGACCGGGTGAAAGAGGCACTGGCCAGCGGATAAGTGACCTCCCGGTTGATTATTGGGCGGGCGCGATTTCCGGTAACCGGATGAGTTTGCCCGGAAACTGATGCGATGAAGCAATGAACAGAGGGGTAATACAGGAATAGTTGAATGTCCGAAATCCCCCGGGGAATCACATCCGGAAGTGCGCTGGCGTTATTATCAGTCTGTGATCTACACTACCCGTGCGATGTTCACAGAGGATATATCGGTGTGTGACTGCTTCCATACCTCATTCCGTCGGGAAACGGAAATCGGAAACAACGGTCGTAAAAGAGGATCTGATTATTATGAGCCGGAGTAAAAAGACAGGAATGTTGACCCGCAAAGAATTCCTGCAAATGTCAGCCGGGGCGTTCACCGTTGGTATGTTCGGTTCGAGAGCCCTCGGGAATTTCCTGCAATCGTCGCCCAAGCTATCACTGGGAAGATCAGGTATTCAGGTGAGCCCGGTATGTTACGGGGCGAGCCGTGTGCAGCTACCGGCTCTGGTCCGCACTGTGCTGGAGAGGGGTGTCAATTATTTCGACACCGGCCGGGACTATCTCGGTGGGCAGAATGAAGTGATGCTCGGCGAGGCAATCAAATCCGTCCGGGACCAGGTGGTGATTCAATCGAAGTTGAATCTTCGGATCCGAGAGCGGGGAGAAACGCTCCAATCCGGTGGAGTCTCCAAACGGATCGCAGAGCAGATGAACCGGTCACTTGAAGAGAGTCTTCAGGCATTGCAAACGCACTACATCGATATTTTGCTGGTTCATCATGCGACATCCCCGGAGGTGTTGTTCCATCCGGCTGTGCTGGGCTTTTTCAGAGATGCCAAAGCCAGCGGAAAAATTCGAGCGTGTGGTTTTTCCACTCACAATGACAATCAGGACGTGATTACGAAGGCAACAGAGGATCCGTTTTTCGATGTCATCATGGTTCCGTACAATCATAAAGGGGCCTATATCCATTCGCAATCCGGCCGGTCGGCACAGTGGGATCAGCCCTGGCTTGAGAAACACTTACAGCAGTTGCACAACAGCGGCGTTGGGACCGTTGTGATGAAAACATGTTCTGCGGGACCGCTGACAATCAATACCACCGGATCGTCAAACTACCGGAACGCAATACAGTGGGTGATTGCCCAGAATTTTATCGACTGCGCGGCCGTTGCTATGGTGACATTTGAGGAGATCAACCAAAACATTCCCGGCGCCGGATAAGTGTGCGGTCGACAACTTCTAACCCAGGATCGGGAAACGAAC
>DATFLS010000526.1:0-2370 GCA_035267465.1 bacterium | reverse complement strand
ACATGGAATAAATAGTCCGGGCCTGGGCCAGCATCGACTTCTCATCCTCGCCGGAATCCCGCCCGTCCTGGTCGAAATGGGTGAGGAAGCCTCCGTGCTCCGTATCCTTGCACCGATCCAGCCAGAAGGGGAGCAGCTTGGTTTGAAAATACTCCTGCGATTCTTCCAGACAGGACTCAACGGTCGATTTCTCCATAATCCTTCACCCTTCCTTTAAATGTTGTTGATGCCGGGCGTTTGTCTACTCCAGATGTGCACAATGATTCTCTTGGATTAACTTAATTAATACATGGTCTATTTAATATTATTTTTTAATTCAACGAAATCACTGATACACGCTATTTCACTGAAACCCCGCGGCAGGCAGTGATCCCTGGAATGGTTTCAGGCACTTAATTACAGTTTATGGCGCTTCGATATACGGAATGTACTCCCGAATACCTTCCTGCACCGTATATTGTGCCTGAAATCCCAGTTTCTCCTGAGCCCGGGTGGTATCCGCCTGGGTATGTTCCTGATAGGTTCCTTTATAGGGATTCTCAAAATAATCGGGTTCCAGAGATGTGTCCAGCGCATCGTTCAGGTAGTCCACCAGCTGATTAAAACTCGTCGCGATCCCGGTGGCGACATTATAAATTCCACTGGGCGCCTCCAGCGCTTGTTCATTGGCCAGCACACAATCTCGCACATAGATATGATCCCGTTTCTGCTCGCCGTCCCGGAAGATCCGGGGACGCTTCCCGGATTTCATCTGCCGGGTGAGATGATAGATCATGCTGGCGGGACGGCCCTTGTGCGCTTCATACGGACCAAACACATTGAAATAACGCAACCCGACTATATGCATCGAATCAAACAGGTTCGCTGCGATTTCATCCATCCGGAGCTTGGATTCGGCATAGGCACTCATCAGTTCCTTCTCCTGATCCTCATGCTGGGGGGCCGGCCCGTTCCCATAGAGACTGGCCGAGGATGCATAGATGAGTTTAGCATCTTTGGACAAACTCAGATCGATGATCCGCTGGAAGCCTTCGATATTATTCCGGAGAGTCTCCTCGTCATCCGGTTCCCTGGGATCAGTGATAGCCGCTTCGTGAAAGATGGCGTCAAACGGTCCCGCCAGTGAGAACGGATGAGAGATATCCAGGTCAAGAACGGTGCCGCTAAACCGGGCCAGATTCTCCTGAACGCCGGTCCGGAAATTATCCACCACCACTACATCAAGTCCCGACTGCTCGAGGGCCAGCGCGAGATTCACGCCAATGAAACCGGCACCCCCTGTCACCAGGCATCGCATGCCACTCATTCCGTGATCTCGTTCCCGTATTCCTGCAGTATTTTCTCAATGAGCATGCTGGATTTGACACCCTCAATCATCGGAAGTAAATGGATTCTCCCGCCGTGTGCCCTCACGGTTTCCGCCTCAATGCACTCCTCTCCGTATTCGGCGCCGTTGGTGTGGACATGCGGTTGAATTTTCTCCAGCCAGGGCATGGGGACCACTTCATCAAATGTGAACACATAGTCAATGCAGGACAGCGCCGCCAGCATTCTGATGCGCATGTCCTCCGGGTTAATGGGTCGGTTCGGCCCCTTATACGCTTTCACAGATTTATCCGAATTCACGCCGATGATTAACACATCGCCCTGTCTTTTGGATTCGAAGAGTCCGAGGACATGCCCGATGTGGACAATGTCATAGGAGCCGTTATTGGTGACGATAGTCTTGCCCTCCGCCTTGAGCTGTTTCACCAGCGGAATCAGTTCATCCAGCGTTTTGATTTTCGCTTCTATTTCCGGCTGACTGTTAACGCCTATCATAAACTTTCTTACGTTCGCTTTGTCTCTCAAGATTGGACTAAAATAACAAATTTCATTCTTATAGTGAACACTAATTCCCGCCAGGCAGTTTTATGAAACGATATTTTCTTCGGGAGTTCAGGCTTGCCTGGATATGTTTCACACCAACTTCTGTTCCCAAAAATACGGACATGGTATATCCATATTTACCTTCACGCTTCTATACTATATATTTTAATGAACCGGGAACCGGAGAATATACGCTGAATATCCAGGGTGAATTCCCCGGTGAGCTGATATACGATTGGCACTCCCAAATGTATTGACATCGATTCGAAATATGCATCAGTGAATATGCACTCCGGGGAACCGCACCAGAATTATCAGCCCGTCAGATTACCTGCGCCCGACTACCGGGGAGATGTATCTGTCGAAGCGGCAATTCATGGAAGACGCTCTATTCGTGATTTCCGGAACATTCCGCTCTCTTTGCAGCAGATTTCCCAGCTCCTGTGGGCCGCCCAGGGTATTACCGAACCACAAGAAGGGCTTCGTGCAGCCCCCTCAGCC
>DATFLS010000525.1:0-3561 GCA_035267465.1 bacterium | reverse complement strand
CCGGCGCGGGAGGGGAGATAATCCGCTGGCATCTGTTGTTGCTGTGTTCATCGGCGTGCTATTTTATCCCTGGGGATCCCATTTGGATACGGATTATTCAGATTAAAAGAACTGCAGCGATCTCAGCGTGAATTGCGCCACCGCATCCCACGGAATACCAAGCACCAGCGTGGGAATGACCAGCAACGTCAATAACACCGTCATCCACGGATGATCCGGTTTCACTTCCAGTGAAGCGGGGGCGTCCTCCAGAAACATCATCTTGACCACCCGGGCATAATAATAAAATGAAATCACCGAGTTAATGATGCCGACCAGGGCCAGCCAGTAAAACTGACTGCCCGCACTAATCAATGCGCTGAACAGAAAGAACTTTCCTATGAATCCCGCGGTAGGGGGAATACCGGTCAGTGAAAACATGAAAATAGCCATCACCACACCCACATACGGGATCTTGAATCCCAGTCCCCGGTATTCCTCGATGGTCTCTGTCCCGTAGGTGTTTGAAACCATGATCACCACCAGAAATGCTCCCAGATTCATGAACAGGTACACCAGGAGATAATACAACATGGCAAAAATGCCCTCCTGGTTCAGAACCACAGTGCCCATCAGGATGTATCCGGCGTGAGCGATACTGGAATAGGCCAGCATCCGTTTTATATTTTCCTGCTTGATAGCGACCATATTGCCCAGAAACATGCTCATGGCGGAGACGGCGGCCAGGATCTGTGGCCAGGGCAGTTCAGAAAAAACGAACCATTCAGTCATATTCGGGGTGGTATTTCCCACCAGAGCGATGTTAAAAAAGCGAATCAGGACGGCAAACCCGGCTGCTTTCGGTGCGACGGAGAGAAATCCTGTGATAGGAGTAGGGGCTCCCTCGTACACGTCCGGAGTCCAGAAATGAAACGGCACCGCGGAAATTTTATATCCGAACCCGGCAAGAATCAACAGTATGGCGACAATAAGGGTAATGGTATTCGGACTCGTCGACAGGAGCACCTGATGGATTTCCAGAATTTTCGTGGTCCCGGTGAGCCCGAACAGCAGAGAAAATCCGTAGAGCATCAGACCAGAGGACACGGCACCGTAAATTACGTATTTCAAGGCTGCTTCATTGGAACGACGCTGCTGTTTCAGAAATCCTGCCAGAATGAAGGAAGTGATGCTCACCAGTTCGAGTGACAGATAGATCATCAGTAAATCGATAGCACTGACCAGGAGAAACATACCCAGCACCATGGAAAAAATCAGGGCATAATACTCACCATACCGGGAACCGTATAATTCTCTCGTTCTCAACGACATCCCGATGGCAAACAGGGTGGCAACGAGCACGACGACCTTAAAGAATTTCGCAAACGGATCCAATGCCAGCGTTTCGAAGAAGAGGCTGCGGGGTGTGACATCTACCATCAGCACTGCCAACAGAACAACAATCGCTCCGACCAGCGCCACATACCCTGTTTTCCCGGAATCTTTCTTCTTGAGAATCAGATCCACGATGACCGTGCACAGCACCAGACCAGCCAGAATGAGTTCGGGAATGTAATACCGGAGACTGATCAGATTATTTTGAATATCCATAAATACCGTCAAGACGTGTTTATACTTCGCTTAGAACATCGACACTGCGGTTCCGAAATGCAGCAGGTCCAGGAGTTGATTTACGGTAGTATCGAACAGCCCCAGTACCGGCATGGGATAAATTCCCAGGAAGATAATGATCACCGCCAGCGGCACCAGGGTGAATAATTCCCGGCCGTTAATCTCGGCGATATCGGCATATTTTTCATTCAGTTCACCGAAGAAGATCCGCTGAAATGCCCACAGAAAATACCCGGCGTTCAGAACGATCCCCAGTGTGGCAATGATCGTCAAGGTGGTATACACCGGAAAGGCGCCGATAAACGACATGGCTTCACTGATGAAACTGGACAATCCGGGCAGCCCCAACCCGGCGAAAAACGCCACGGCCACGACCCCCGAGTAGATCGGCATTCTGGACGCCAACCCGCCAAACCCGTCAATCTCCCGGTGATGGGCCCGATCGTAAATGACTCCCACACTCAAGAAGAGCATTGCCGTGACCGTTCCGTGATTGAACATCTGGAAGATGGCTCCGCTCATTCCTGCTTTGGTCATTGCGGCCATCCCCAGCAATACAATTCCCATATGATTGATCGACGAGTACGCCACCAGCCGTTTAATATCCTTTTGCGCCATCGCACACATGGCACCGTATATAATATTGATCACCCCCAGGACCGCCATCGGCAAGGCAAACCACAGCGTCCCTTCCGGCAGAATGGGAAAGGAGACACGAAGGAGTCCGTAGGTGCCCATTTTCAGTAACACTCCGGCCAGGATCACACTGATGGCCGTCGGGGCTTCCACGTGGGCCAGGGGCAGCCAGGTATGGAACGGGAAGATGGGCACCTTAATGGCAAACGCAATAAAGAGCGCCAGAAAAACCACAATTTGAAACGTTCTGCCATAGGTGCTTTGCATCAGGGTGAGCATATTGAAGGTATGCGGATCCTGGGTAAAATACAGCGCCAGCATCGCCAGCAGCATCAGGATACTTCCGGCAAAAGTATAGAGGAAAAATTTGATGGCGGCATATTCGCGCTGTGGCCCCCCCCAGATCCCGATAAGAAAATACATCGGAAGGAGCATCACTTCCCAGAAGATGTAGAACAGGAAGAAATCCAGTGACACGAAAACGCCCATCATACCGGTGTCTAACAGCAGAAACAATGCGAAGTACCCCTTGGTTGCTTTTTTCGTATTCCAGGAGGCAAACACCCCGATAAAACTCAGGAGCGCCGTCAGCAAGACCATGGGCATGGAGAGCCCATCAATTCCGAGATGATACTGAATATTGAACGTATCTATCCAGGCGTATTGCTCCACGAATTGCATCGATGTGGCATTGGGATCGAATGCGAACAGAATCATCAAGGCGATCCACAGCTGCACGCCGGCGGCCGCTGCGGCGATTATTTTGACCACCTCACTCCGTTCCTTCGGCACCAACAGAATACCCAGGGCTCCCAAAATGGGCATAAACGTGACGAGTGTAAGATAAAATTGCTGCATCGGTTATGCGGTCTCCTCTATTCCTTCCAAAGATTTAAAACACAACGAACGCGAAAATGATGATCAGTCCGAACAGCATCATCACCAGATAATTTTGCAGCCGGCCCGTTTGAAACAACCGGAGAATCGTCCCGCCGAATATCACCAATTTTCCGATTCCGTTCACCAATATCCCGTCCACGATATTGTCATCAATCCATCTCGAGAGTCTGGAGATGGCCCGGGTACCCACAGCGAAACCATCGATGACCTTCTTATCGAACCGGTCCATATCCATCACCGCCAGCCATCTCGAGAACCGGAGTACGGGCTGGATGACATAGTTCTGGTAAAATTCATCGATATAATACTTATGATAGCTCAACTTATAGAGCACGGATAGCCGTTTGGCCCAGGCGCCCGCATTCAACGCTTTCCGCAGATAAAACAAATAGGCCAGGATAATTCCCAGCAAGG
>DATFLS010000524.1:0-3291 GCA_035267465.1 bacterium | reverse complement strand
ATCCAGACCACCGTCCTGACCGGCGGGGCGTTGGTGTGTCTCATTATGATTCTGTTCGGAATGCCGGAGGGGCCCGGTCAGGTCTTCTCACTGGCGGCGGCGCATGATAAGTTCTCCCTGGGAAGTTTCGATTTCAGCTTTGTGAAGTCCACGTTCTGGGTGGTGCTGATCTATGGCTTGACAATCAATTTGCAGAATTTCGGAATAGATCAGAATTACGTGCAGCGCTATATCACCGCCCGGTCCGATAAGGATGCCGCCAACAGTCTCTGGCTGGGAGCGCTGATTTATCTGCCGGTCTCGGCGATGTTTTTCATGATCGGGACGGCATTATATTCATTCTACCAGGTGCATCCGGAATTACTGGGGGAAACCATCAACGCGGCGGCCAATCCGGATAAGGTGTTTCCCTACTTTATCGTCACCCAACTGCCGGACGGCATCACCGGGTTGCTCATTGCTGCCGTGGCCGCAGCGGCCATGAGTACGGTGGACACCAGTCTGAACAGTTCCGCGACACTCATCCTGCGAGATATATATAAAAGATACTTCCGTCCCGACGCGGGTGAAAAGGAATCCATGCGGGTGCTGTACAGTGCGACCCTGGTCTGGGGGCTGCTGGGAACGTCGATAGCTCTCGCGATGATTGACGTCGAGAGCGCCCTGGACGCCTGGTGGGAACTGGCGAGTATCTTCAGCGGGGGAATGCTGGGATTGTTTCTGCTGGGACTCATTTCGCGTAAGGCGCACAACCCGGCGGCAGTGACCGGAGTGATCGCCGGGATTCTGACGATTCTCTGGATGACGTTCTCGAAAAATCTGGGCGGCGCGTTCGAAGCGCTGCAAAGTCCGTTTCATAATTTTATGATCATCGTGATCGGAACGCTGGTCATCCTGCTGGTGGGAATGGGGGTGACGTACCTGCGGCGCGCCGGGACGAACCAGGGTGATTGATCTGCTCTCGGGTGAAAATAAATTTTACAGACGACCACGGATATCTGATGGAATTGCGTGAGAATTATACCATCCCTCCGGGGCTGAATGAGTAGTTGTCACTGAGCGTGAGGAGGAGATACCCTGTTAGGGGCCAGATAGATCCAGCGGCTGACTATTAATCATAAACAAGGAAGAGGAAAATGTGTATGAAAAGAAACAATAATACAGATAAGACTATGAACCGCCGTCGCTTTTTGGCAAGATCCGGACTGGCAGCGGCCGGCGCCGGAGCGATCTTCGGTATCGCGCCGGAGCGCAGCGATGCGGCACAGCCATTGAACACCGGTCTGTATAACGTGCGGGACCACGGAGCGTCCGGGGACGGGGAAACACTGGACACCAAAGCAATCCAGCAGGCCATCGATGCATGTGCCGAAGCAGGAGGCGGCACAGTATACTTTCCCGCCGGGACCTTCCTGTCAGGAACCCTGTACCTGAAGAGTGATGTGAACCTGCATTTTGACTCCGGATCAATGCTTCTGGGAAGTACCAATCTGGATGATTATCCTGTCACCGTGCAGGACCTGCGATCCTACACGGATAACTACACTGATAAAAGTCTGATCTTTGCAGAGAAGGTGCAGAATATCTCCATCACCGGCAGAGGCACATTGGATGGGCAGGGAGCCGTGTTCTCAGGACCATACAAAGTTCGCCCATATATGATCCGGGTGATCGAATCAGAAAATATCACCGTCAAAGATGTGACTATTCAGAATTCTCCCATGTGGGTGCAGCATTATCTGGGATGCGAGAACGTGAATATCGACGGTATCACCGTCCACAGCAAGATGAACCGCAACAATGACGGCATCGATATTGACAGCTGCGAGAAGGTGCGGATTGCGAACTGCGAAATTTGGAGTGGTGATGATGCCATCGTATTAAAGGCGACCACCTACCGGAAGTGCCGGGATGTAACGGTGACCAACTGTGTCCTGAGCACCGATTGCAATGCCTTTAAGCTGGGCACGGAATCGAGCGGAGGCTTTGAGAATATCGTGCTGGATAATTGCACCATGTACGATGTGGGACTCAGCGGGATTGCCCTGGAAGAGGTGGACGGCGCTGTGTTTGACCGGGTGAGTATCTCGAATGTAAACATGGTGAATGTGGACAACGCCATTTTCATCCGCCTGGGGAACCGGGCTCGTCCGCCGGAAGCGAAACGAACTTCGGAGGGGTTTACCATCCCGGAGGGTGTGGAGAAGCCAGGCGTGGGTTCTCTGCGGAATGTGATGATCAGTAACATCCAGGCCACAGTGCGGGATGGAGTCGGCTGTTCCATCACCGGTCTTGCCGGCCACCTGGCCGAGAACATCACCCTGGAGAATATCCGGATTTCCTTCCCCGGCGGCGGCACCCGGGAAGAGGCGCGGCGAGACATACCGGAAGTGCCGGAACATTATCCGGAGTATACCATGTTCGGTACGCTGTCGGCGTACGGCTTCTTCTGCCGCCACGCCCGGAATGTCAAGTTTCATCATGTGCAAGTGGATCTGCGTGATGCCGACGCCCGGCCCGCCTATGTCTTCGATGACGTCTCAGATCTGGAACTGACAGGAATCGATGGCATGCTAAGCGAATCCGCCCCGGCTCTCATCCGGTTATACAACACAACCGACGTGTTTGTCCACGGGAGCCGACCAGCACATTCGCTGCACAAATTCGCTCAGTTCGAAGGATCGGAAACTGGAAGTATCACTTTGTTAAACAACGATTTCAGCAAGGTCGAAGAGGTGTATTCCATGGAAGACGGGGTGAGTAAGACTGCGCTTTTCGAAGCGGGTAACCGGACATGAGAGGTGGCCAATGACAGATACCCGGAATACAAAAGACGAGCGATTGATGGGAATAACAACAGCGAGGCAATAGAATGGACAGACGGAAATTTTTAGGACGAACCGGTACGGCCATCGCCGGTGGTACCGCGGCCGTACTGATGCCGGAGAAAACATCCGCCCATCCGGCGCTGGCTGATAGTGTCTATAATGTGCGGGATTTCGGTGCGGTGGGGAACGGCGTGGTGTTGGATACCGAATCTATTCAGGAGGCTATCGATACCTGTGCTGATAATGGCGGCGGCACGGTGTACCTCTCCGGCGGAATATTTCTTTCCGGAACTCTCTATCTAAAAAGCAACGTGACACTGTATTTGGAATCCGGCGCCATCCTGCAGGGCAGTCCGGAACTGACGCATTACCCGGTGACTATACAGGAGTTTCGTTCCTATACGGATAATTACACCGATAAGAGTCTCATCTATGCAGAAAAGGCGGAGAACATCACCATCGT
>DATFLS010000523.1:0-2608 GCA_035267465.1 bacterium | reverse complement strand
CCGGCACGATGGGCACATCCGCGGTTTTCGCCAGATGAAACGGCCCTTTTTTGAACTGCTGCAGCGCCCCGTCCCGGGTGCGGTGCCCTTCCGGCAGAATGACGATAGAAATCCCCTTTCGCAGTCCTTCCGCGGCCACGTCCAGACTTCTGCGCGCTTCGTCCAAATTTTCGCGCCGAATCGGAATATTGCCCAGGCGTTTGATCATCGCTCCCCACAGAGGCCATTCGAAATGTTCGGCTGCCTCCACCCCACGCTTTATTCCGGGAAGATATCCTCCCAGCACAAACACATCAAAGATATTCACATGATTCGCCATATAAATATACTGCTCATCCGCGCTGATTCGCTCCAGTCCCTCAACTTGAATTCGAAAACCCAGTAAACGCAACATCCAGCGGCAGCCATGAATAACGACTTGCTCATAGGATCCGAGGGGAAATATCAGGGCGGCAAATAGTACCTTGATGATGAGCAGACTAGTCCAGCATATGCCCCAGGCATACAGGAGCAAACTCACACCCCACGTGAGTACAGCGTTCACTGCTGCTCCCTGCTCAATATTTCCAGGACGCCGGGTTCGATACCCACCTCGATGGGGGTCCGGCCGAAGATCTCGCCGTCCGGGATGAGGACCTTCGGCTCCTCCGTCCAGAGTTTGACAGACGACACCTTGTGCACTTCGATTTCCGGTAATTCGATATGGCTGCCTTTAAACACCTTCGGAAATGCCCGCAACAGTCTTCGCCGGGAGAGCTGTTTGCAGACCACCATATCGAGGTATCCGTCATCGATCTGCGCATCCGGAGCCATCAACATATCCGCAGCAGTGTAGCGGGTATTACAGAACTCGACAAAAGTCCCGCTGAGATCAAATTCCCGGTCATCGATGCGGAAGTGCATGTGATGAGATTGCAGGAAAAGCGTTTCCCACACCACCCCCAGCGTGTACGCCGCTGACCCGAGCCACTTGAATTTCATGGCCCGATCCCCGACCTCCGCCACAAACCCCACTCCGATAACATTCAAAAAATAGTACGTCTCGTGCCCCATGATGAACGTCCCGACATCGACCATACGGGTATACCCGGCTGCAATGATTTCCATCGCCTCAGGGACAGTTCTGACCCCGGTGGTATCCCAGGCCCCGGCATTCCCGGTGCCAATCGGGATAATCCCCAGGGGAACCCGATCCTCCGCCGGCTTCCTCATTAATCCGTTGATGACCTGATAGACGGTTCCATCGCCTCCGGCAACGAGGACAGCGTCGTAATCAGCACATTCAGTGCGTTCCGCGATTTCAATCGCGTGTTCATGATACTCCGTGAGGACCAAATCCACCGAAATATCGTAACTGTGGATTAACTTCAGAATATGTTCGAGCTCTTTTCTGCCCCTGCCATTCCCGGCCACAGGATTCAGGATAAGTCGGATGCTGTTCACTGTTTGGTGATTACCCGGCGTTGTGTTGTTTCCGGCACAACCGTTGGAGACGATGCCGAAGGCCGGCTGTTTCTGCTTCCCGATGGGCGGGAATAACAGAAAGCGCTCGCTCGACAAATTCTATCGCCCGCTCGTACTCTTTGACCTGATGCTCATAATACATCGCCAGTTCCCGGTACGGTTCAAGGACAAATATCGGCATGCTTTCAATCTGTTCCTGCCACCACCTCACGGCCTGATCCCATCGTTGCAGCTGTTTATACAGTGCTGCCATCTGTGAAATAATTTGATTCCGCCGATGGGCCGTCACATCAGCCGCGATGGCAGTTGTATAACACTCCAGGGCCGCTTCATAATCGCCCCGGCGCTCATGAATCTTTCCCCGGCTGAACATGGTGAGTCCGCTCTCCTGCGGAATATGCCTGATCCCCTGGAAGTTCTGCTCCAACATCGCAGTGACGGCCACCAGCGAGACGATATCGTGCCCATTGTGTTCAAAAACGCCGGCAATTTCCCCGGGATCACCGGACCGGATAAATTCAAAATAAATATTTGGCACTTCTTCACCCGGGGTATCATCCTCCCGGCGAAAATCCAGCACGTCCCGCTCCAGGGTCTGCAGCCGGCAATTGTCCAGATCCAGATTCCAGAGATTTCTGCAGGGATGCAGGAGATCCAGGTGCGGAATCCCTTCGAACGGATCGTCCTGTCCATGCAGGAGATACCGGGTCTGCAGCAGATTCAAATCAAAACTTTTTCCATTGAATGTCACCAGCAGGGATGCTTCAGCGAGATATTCCCGCAGGAGATCCAGCATTCCTTCCTCTTTCACGTAGCTATCCACGAACAACTGATCCACGATAAACTGCGCATCGGTGAAATAACCGAGGCCGACCATAAAAATATACGTTCTGGTTCCGCCGCTCAGGCCGGAGGCCTCCGTATCCAGGAAGACTGTCTGCTGTAAATCAATGTCCGAACCATGATCAATTCTCCCCAGCTGCTTGAGATATTCTGTGCTCACTTCCCAGAAAGAATGTAACCGGCTGTTCCCGTGCCGGTATTGCACATCATAGGTCGTCCTGGCCCGGTAGATATCCCCGAACGGCGTATTGAGATATTCCCCGGGGATCAGCTCTTCCAGCCGCTTGTGTGACCGGACCAC
>DATFLS010000522.1:0-14919 GCA_035267465.1 bacterium | reverse complement strand
TTCCCTAGCCCTAAACAAAGAGGGTAATATTGAATATAATGCCGATATTCAAAGTCCAGAAGACCTAGAAACCACAGCAGAAGGATATGGGACGACTTATCGGAAAATTTTATGTGCAGCATTCGATCTCTCTCTTCTGATGACATATTCTGATAGTTCATTTTTTCGTTTTGTCTATCACGATGGGCTCTTAGAGGCTTTAGATGATAGAAAAAAAATTGAATTAATAGAACTTGTGAAAAAAATATCAGCTCAGCACAATCTCCAATATATTTTAACCGTTATTGATTCAGACCTTCCAAGGGATGATAGAAATCAATTAATCAGATTTTCTGAAAGTGAAATTGCTCTAAGACTACATGATAGAGATGATAGTGGAAAGCTTTTTGAGATGAGTTTTTAAGATTTATTAATGACCTCACTGCAATCTCACTGCAGTAGAAAATCGCATTCCCATAAAAGTACTGTCAATAAAGGGAGACAGGTTTGTGAGCAGTGGACTCTTAATCCATTGCAAGAATACGAAATAAAAATAAAAAATTCATCAATTCTGAACTGAATATCCGAGTGTCCGGGAATGAATAAAATTCCAAAAACAATTGAATTGTTGGCGCATATTCGTCACTGTTAAAAACAACCATCTCACAAATGCCTACGGTTAAGCCATCTGGGGCATGAACCACAATCATCATAATCCTGGTGTCGGGGGTTCGAGTCCCTCTCCCGCTACGATATCCTCAAACCCACCTGAAAATCAATTGGTGGGTTTGTTCTTTTTGAGGTCGTCTTGCGTGGATTTTTGTAAATTCGTCAGAGAGTACGGCAGGCGAAATCAAATCCTTCCGTATTATCATAACCTGAATACAAATCTTCTCCGGCCGGTGATTTACTACCTGAGGTCTATTCCGATTGTTCGAGCAACACATTTCAGTCATTCTGATTATCAGAGTTCCCCCTTGACTCTTGGTGTCAATACTCCGAAAATATTAATAAGAAGGATTCGTGCGCATCCCGGCGGATTTCGCATTCTACTCACCCGGTTCCGGACAACAGGCGCTGAGCACCACTGGTTCGAGACACCTCATACAGAGACATTTTGACTGCCCGGATTTCCCTACAGATGTGACGATTAAGATGAATCTTAATCGGTCGAATTCCGACTATGCTGCTGACCTGGGTGTATCATATACTGTCTATGGAAGAGGCGGATAAACTCGAATTCGGATCCTCTGACCGATCCGGGGACAGTATAAAATTTTCCAGACTTCTTTGACACAGCAGAACATATTGGAAGGAGGAGACACCTTATGAACAGCAAAACACCTGCTTTCCCGATAATCCTGGTACTTACCGGCATTGCATTCCTGTTCTGCTTCTGTGGAGAAACTGAACGCGGATCCCTGCAGGAAGCACCGGAACCAGCTCCCGATGAAATGGTTACGGACAGCCGTTCCGGTGTGTTTCAGACCGGCCAGGAACAGGCCGGGGAGCCCATCCCGGAAACGGCGGAAGATCTCTCAATGGTTCCGCTGGATGTGCAATTACCGCAGCCTCGGTTTGTCGGAACTCCGCAAACCATGAATGTCCCGGATTACGAGGACAGACCATACGGGCGAACACGCCCGGCGTTTTATGTCCCCGCGGGCACCAGGAACCTGGCCCTGGATTGCCCGGTGACCAGCAGCGATACCATGCCCGTGATCGGAGAACTGGGGTACATCACGAACGGAGATAAGGAAGCGCAGGAAGGAAGTTACGTTGAATTGGGACCGTTTCTCCAGCATGTCACAATTGAACTCGAAACACCGGCTGATATCTATGCGGTTGCCGTGTGGCACAATCATCTGTGGCCCCGCATTTATTATGATGTGATCGTGCAGATATCACCGGATCCGGCATTCCAGGAAAATGTCTATACCATATTCAACAATGATCACGACAATTCCGCCGGATTCGGTGCAGGCAAAGATCGCAGTTATGTAGAAACTTATCAGGGCAGGATCATCAACGCCAGAGGTATCCGGGGCCGATACATCAGACTCTACAGCAACGGCAGTAATTACGATGATCTGAACCATTATTCGGAGGTCGAAGTCTACGGGATCCCCGTTTCCACCTCCTGATCCCGTTACAATTCCAGCTCCCTGTAGGAGGTAAAACTGATTTTATCGGGATCTTCTGTCAGGAACGGAGCCAGAATCTCATCTTCCCATATTTTCCATACTTCCGGATAATCTTCTTTACTCACCGGTGCGCCGACCGGTCCCCAGATCTCCGCCCATGCGACTTCACTTTCATACACCCAGATTGCGGTATACCGGTGTTTCCTGGCGCCCCGTATCCCTTGTAAAAAATGATAGGTTTCCATCCCGGGGAGTTCAAACAATCCCCGGTCCTTCGCCCCCCGGACGGCATGCTCAAACTGTTTCTCATCCACCTGCGGCTTTAACACATATTCATGAACACTGATAATTCTTGGCATAGCAGTCTGAATCCTAACATACGCAGTTCATATTGCCGGCGATACGTCACTTGACGTTTGACAAGTATAAGAATCCGTGACGTTTTCCACAAAATTCAGGGTGATTTATCCTGGATTATTCATCCCGGAGGGATCCCCCTATGGAATAAACCAGAGAAGAATAGCACGCTGAGAAGATATAGAAAAGAGGAAAGAGTGTTTTCTGTCATCACCTTCGGTACCTGAATAGCACCTTCTCTCCCAGGTTGGGTGTTGAGGGACTCTTTCCTTGTTCCTTTTTTCTGTGGCCATCCTGTTTTTCTGTGATCATCTCCCCACGGGATCCCCATGGGATGTGTACCATTTTTTCCCGCAGGGATCCCATAGGGATAGGAGTACTCAGGTTAGTATCCCATCTCGTTCATTACCTTCTGCCCTAATTCCTGTCCCCACACCTGTCCGACCTTCATCATTTCCATATTGATCTCCGGCTGCACATCCATAAACCGCTTTCCGAGATCAGTCTGGTAAAACCGAATCAATCCCTGAATATCCTCATGTGTAAGATACTTGTCATAAATGGGAACATACATCTCCACCAGTTCATCCAGATCGATTTCATTCAGTACCTTCTCCCACGTCTCAACCGTGACAGTGGGCATCGCTTGCTTCATATTGACGACGGTTTGAGTTAACGACTGCTCTATGACTTCTCTGGTTTTCATAATCCTGAGCAGTTCCCGGATGTCGTCCCGCTTCGCAGTATCGGCATCACTTTCTGCTTGTATAGAAACGGCGGCAGCAATGACCAAACTCATTACCATGACGAATACGACAGATGCACTTCGCAGATATTTCATACCATTCACCTTTCATTAATGAATACCTCCGTTAGTTGTTGGCTCCCCATTCCAATGATAACCGACTGCTCAGCCCTTGCTCATAACGAATCACCGGTGTGTATTCAAACGGAATCAATTAAAGAGCCCGGGACGCACCCGGGCTTCTTCTAATGCCGACTTCCGTTGATCCGATATGAGTTGGTCGTGCTTCGGAAGGTGCCGCCCAGTTCAGTCGCTACCACTGATCGTGCACAACGAAACAATCTGTGGAATTGTTTTCACATCAGAAGAGAGAGTTATAAGAATGTTACTATTTCCGTCATAATTTGTCAATGTGAAAATACTATTCACGGCAAGATTAAAGAGGACTCACCGGGTAACCGGGGATTGCGAAAAGCGCAGGTTCCATCTCTGAGGGATTGGTCACGAAACCGAATTATTACTCATCGGCTTGTATTCATCAGCGCCCGGTTTGGGTATAGGCGGTGCAATACCACAAACCACTTACCGGACGCCTGTCCGGGCTTGGGTGGACACCGTCAGGATATCTGTGGAAGCACTTGCGTTGATTGATCGCCGTTCAATGATTTTGCCAGGAGCCGGATCCGTTTTTCATAGGCTTCTCTGGCTATGCCGACATCTTCAAGAAACGGCTCCAGTTCATTTAGTCGCAGCGCCTGGGGACCATCAACCAGGGCCTTATCCGGTTCCGGATGAAAATCCACCAGAACCATGTTTGCCCCGGCAATCACTCCCTGGGCGGTCACGTGGAAAATATCCAGGATTCCGTCGGGTGAGGATTCTCTGGCCCCGACCGAATGTGACGGATCAATACACACCGGCAACCGCGTCAGCCGCTTGATCGCGGGCACGTGTGAAAAGTCCACAAAGTTTCGATGTGGGATTCCGAAGGATGTTTTCATGCCGCGCAGGCAAAAGACAATATTGGTATTCCCCTCTGTGGCCACGTACTCTGCCGCGTTCAGGGACTCATTCAGCGTAATCCCGTATCCCCGCTTGAGCAAGATCGGATATTTCTGTTGTCGGCCGACGGCTTTGAGCAACTCGAAATTCTGCGTATTCCGGGTACCTATCTGCAGCATCACCCCGGTGGGATTTCCGGTTTGCTCCATGGCTTCATTAATTTCGTCAACGTGGCTTTCGTGGGTCACTTCCATGGCGATGATGTTTATGCCATAGGTTCCGGCCAGCTCGAATACATACGGCAGGCATGCCTTACCATGTCCCTGGAATGAATACGGATTCGTCCGCGGCTTATAGGCTCCCATCCGGGTACACACCTGCCCGCTGTCCTGCAGGGCTTTCATCATCCGCTCCACGTTTTCCCGATTGTCGACTGCGCATAGTCCGGCGAAGATATTCAGGTTCGATTGATTGAACTTCACTCCGTTATATTCAAAGCCATTCACACGCGCATCATCCTTATGTCTGCCCAGAATACGATATTCCTGGGAGATTCGGATCACACGATCTACCAGGGGCAGCGCCTCGATTGTATCCTTGTCCAATCCGGAGGTATCGCCGATAAGATAGATCTCGATCAATTTCTGCTGTTCGCCCTGGACCGTATGCCTTTTTGTCTCAATCCCCGGCAAATTCTCCAGGAATTCCCAGGTCTGTCGGAATTCATCGGACTGTTCACTCGTACTCGGATCCATGATAACCAGCATTATCCAATCCCTCGCTCTTTTTTTATTCCATTCCTTCTTTACAAATAACCGGAACACACAGAGGTGAAATTTATGGACTGATATTCCAGAATCAATATCTTAATTCCTGAACAAGGCGGTAACATACATCGGAGGCTCAGAATGTGAGGCCACCAACCAGCTGTATCATAGTAGTATTCTGTTGAAAACTGGTAACTGTTGGTTCTCCGCTGGTGCTGGTGGTTACTTCGTAGGTGGGATCTCCATGAACATACCGGAACGTTAGGTCCACCAGATCACTGATAAAAACACCCATTCCCACACTATAAGCGAACGAACCGCCCTCTGCAGTTTCCTGAGTTCCGGTTCCCTGGGCAGACGAAAGTTGGAGCTCCGGCGATATGCCATACATATATCCTCCCTGGGCAAAACCGTAGGCGGCGAAGTCACGCGCGAACCGCATACGATACTTCAGGCCAGTCAGAGGCGTAAGGATGTGCCAGGACCCCGAGGTCACGTTATAGAGATACGGCGGGAATATCGTGGAATAATTTGTTTGATGGTTGTGATAGGAGATCACATTCATCCAGTACAGGTTACTGTTTTTCATCACCGGGAATGAGATCTCTCCTCCCATTGTGAACCCGGGCTCGGCGAATCCGCCTCTCGTCCCGCCGCCACCTGCCGAGCCGCCGGCAGCAAAATCCCCGGCCGGAAAACTGGCGCCGATTTTGAGCCCGATCTCCATGCCCTGGGATTGCGCGACAATGCCCAGCGGTAAATAAAGCGAAAAGAGTAACACCATGATATTCCGTAACATTCCGGTCATCCTGTTCCAGGATTCTCTCTGCTATATTCCGATTTCCATCGCACCCGGACTAATATAAAGCGCCCGCAGAATCATACACACAATGGATATGGTTATCTGTATATTTGTCTACTGTCGGGAATTTATGACTGAAGGCATGTGAACACAAGACCGGAATTTCTCCGATGAACCCGCCACTCAATCTATGGAAATCAGGTTGAACGCCGGGACGGCTAAGGTGTTATCGAGTATCTCGATATCGCCACCCGGAGTGATAACTCCAATCACTTTTTTTTCGCCGGCACTGTCATGGCCCCCAAAGAAAACATCCCCGTTGGGAGTGACCTCGAGCTCGGTGATATCATATTGGTCGGTTACGGTGGTCGGAGTATGACTCAGGACATCAACTCTATCCAGACGGGGCTGTCCGTCAGTCCCGATTCCGGCAAAGTACAATGCGCTATTCGAGGCGGCGGCCGACTTAATATACGCAAAATCCAGTGTGACATTCTGCAAAAGTTGAGGCGGATTGTCTTGATTATACACCTCCCAGATTTCTATTTCAGCCGAATCCACCGGGATGGTTATCAGCGTGCGACCCCCGGCATTCAAGAGGTAATTCAACTCGTTGGACAAGGTCAGGCCATCCGGAAGATCGGCTGCCACCGTATCAAATGCTACCGTATCCTGAGATACCGGAGTGATTCGGACAATGTCATGCATCTTTGCGTCGTAGTTATACTGATCTACGTAGATCTGTTGATCCGCGGCAACCCAGAAATTGACGCTCTCCAGATCAATCTCGTTCCCGGACGTGGTCTGCAGGGTACTCAGCACATTATCTTTGTTTGCATAAGCGATAGATCCCGAACCGTTCACCATAAACCAGTCAATCCCACTTTCGTTGACGACCTCTTCCGCCGAAACCGATCCTCCTGAAACCGACACCTTATATATACTATTCCCGTTAGTAAAATGATCGGCGAAATACAGGTTGCCAGCATCATCCGTTTGTATCGTTCCGGTGTTCAGAAAGTAGGACTGATTTCTGGGAAAAATATACCGGCTGGACGTGCTCAGTGACAGCGCCTGTCCGTCTGATTTCCTGATGAGATATCCGGACCGCACATCAAACGATCCTCCGGTGAGGTATCCCAAACCTAATACGAAGTAATCGCCGCCTGTATCATACAACGCTACCGGTTCATTCCTGGTGTACAGCGTGTCGTCGTCTTCCGAATAATAACCAACCGGTTCGACCTGTTGGTCATCTTCAGTTACTTTATAAATCCGTCCCTGCAGATTCTCCAGGATGCTGGCATCGGTGGCATTGCCATAATAACCGACAAACACAACCGCTGCATCCCCTACGTTGAGATAGGAAAGTTCCGCGGTTTGCGGCTGTTCATCATTCCCAAGGGGAATTTCGCAGCCGGCAAAGAATATCGGAAGGAGTATCGAGATCGCAAGGAGTACACGTTTATTTTCAGGGATCATTTCACCTCTCGCTTTCACCCGCTTTACCCTCTATGATAGCCATTTATCTTCAAAAAATACATCCCGAAGTGCGAGAAGTTTTCTGTTTTACGGTTTCATCAACTGAATGATTCACGATTATTTTCCGATCCCGTAGTTTAACAACTTGGAATGTTAATGCGAGGTGGAAGCAGACTTTCCCGGCAGAGAAGCATTGTATAAGCTATCATAATTTCCCGTCACGATGGGGAACCGGCTTAATATCCCTTCAAACAAGACATCCCTGCGAATGAGGTGTTTGTTACTTTCCCATAGATGTTTCTCTGAACAGACCGGGGGACGAGTCTTCACACACCGGCTTTAGAAGCCTGTTGGTTCACCCGATAACGTTTTCAAATTTGCCCAACGAATCCCGGAGGACTTTGTTCTTTTCAAATTCATATCCTATCTCATCATATATTTCATTTCGTCTGCAGACATACAAACACAAACAACAAGGATCAGAATGAGAAAACACATATTTACAGGTATAGTTTTATTTTTCTCCCTTGTCACCGAACTCATCCGGGAAAATATCAGGCAATTTATGGAGGGATTGCCCCTCAAAAACCAGGTGGGGAAGGAGCGTGGGTATTAACCGCTGCCCCCTCCGGTGAGATCGTGTATCATACCAGGGGAGTTCCCAGCCTCACTCGGAGATGACCCTTCTGACGTTTATTATGAGACGGCGGGAAGCTGCTCGAGCCGTTCCTCATTCTCACTGGTTACAAAGATCCCCGGATCACCGGGCAGGGGACACTTGAATTCGCAGATCCCACAGCCGATACAGCGGTCCCTGACTACGTACGGATATTTGACTATTCTCGTGGTGCCATCCGGAGCCACATATTCTTTTTCATCGAACTGGATGGCTTTTTCCACGGTCGGACAGTGCTCCTCGCACACAATGCAATCTTCATTTCTGGCGTAGGGAATGCAGAGATCCTTGCTGAAATAGGCGAGTCCCATTGGGGTTTGTTTTTTGTCCTCAAGAGTTAGCGGAAGGATGGCCTCCGTGGGGCAGACCGCTCCGCACAGATTGCAGTTGTATTCGCAATATCCGGCACGCATCACGGCAACCGGTGTCCAGAGATGCTGGATATCCCCCTGAACGTTTCCAGGTTGGAGACAACGCCCGTTCGAACCACAGATACGAACACATTCCATACACCGGATACAGCGATCCAGGAACTCATTTTCCGGCATCGACCCCGGCGGACGAATAAGCACCGAGGTGTCTTTCCGATTATCGATACCGATACTCACCAGCCCGATGGCAGCGAACCCGCCGACCGTGGCATTCAGAAATCCGCGTCTGTGGAAGTCCACCACAGATCGATACGGCTTCCACCGCCAGCGATACGTGATGGCTTGAATCTTTGGCGGGCAGGTCTCCCCGCAATTGAAGCACTCGATGCACTCCACCTTGCTGGTTTCCCGGGCATCATCCTGGGGAATAGCGTCCATTTTGCATTCCCGCTGGCACTTACCGCACTGGGGGCAGGCATCGCCGACCAGTCGTTCATAGAAACGGAACTGGGACAGAAATCCCAGCAACGCCCCGGCCGGACAAAGATTCCGGCACCAGAATCTGCGCGTGACCAGCTCAAGGGAAAGGATGCCGCCAAAGAACAGAGCGATCCAGGCTACCTGTTGCAGATGGGCTTGCTCCTCGGGCATCAGCACCATCTTGAACCAGTCATATGCAGCAAACACGGGACCTTCCAGAAAAGAAATGGAACTCAACCCCCGGAACGTATTTTCCGCCAGCAGGGTCGAGAGCGGATAGAACACCACCGTTAACGCTCTGTTCATAATCGACAGCGGATCAAAAATTCCCCAGATGGGAACCGAAAAGATTCCCAGCACAATCAGGCCGAGAAGCAATCCGAACTTGACAGGCCGCCACTTGCTAACATCCACCGATTTTCTGTTATCCGGTGACTTCACTACCTTGCTGGTGATATCGAGTGTGGTGCCCAGCGGGCAGATCCAGCCGCAGAAGAACCGTCCGATGAACGGGGTCAGCGCCAGGATTATCAGGGCGGGCCACAGGATCGCAGAAATCTGGAGATTGGACACCAGATCAAAGAGCGGAATCAGCGGACTGAACCGCAGAAAAAGATCCGATCCCAGCCCGACTTCGTACGGATACCGGGCCCGGATGAACAGGAAAATAAAAAAGCACAGGAAAAGGATCTGGAAGACGCGCCGCGTTTTTGCCATGATCAGGATAGGGTGATTTTCTTCAGGTTCAGGTTGTCAAAATCGAACTTGTTGATTCCCCTCGCATAGGCTTCTTTAATGTGTCCGACCTGTACGACCGGGATGCCGAATAAATCCAGTGCCAGTCGATCCGCAGTGGCGACACAGGCACTCATGATCAGCGTCCGGGCCTGCCGCACGTCGTTGACATTACCTCCAACCGGACCATTGTGCTCCAGTACCCGATAAGCATCAATTATTGTCAGCGTTGGGAGAAGTTCCCTGTCAATATCGATTAATTTGGTGGCAAAATGATTGTGCAGAGAGCCCCGTTCACCTCCCATCACTCCCATCAAATTCTTCAATCCCAGCGTCACCTGACTCATGGAATGCACCTTGGCAATGGGCACATTAATTGTTTTATCCGCCTCCAGGTAATCCGGATAAACAGGCCACTCTTTTATTTCTTCACCTTCGGCGATTCGGAGATCCCTGAATCGAAAATCTCTCACCAGCTCCACATCGGCACCGGCGTCTTTCGCCTTTGCCTCAATCTGGCTGCTCCGGTAGCACCGGCGGGCACTATTGCAGGTTCGGTCGAATAGTTTCACCTCCTTTGCCCCGGCGTCCAGGCACTGTTTCACCAGCGCAGCGACGAGATCCGGGTTCGTTGTCGCCGCTAGCTCCGGCGCCCTGTCCCAGGCGATGTTCGGTTTAATGACCACCACATCTCCGCGGGAGATAAAAGTATTGAGTCCTCCGAATGCATTGAGCGCCGCCAGCAGGAGTTGCTCCGGCTCACCATTCTCCACCCAGACTGCCTCGGGCGATGTCTGGGCCTGCAAGATTTTCGAATACGGCGCCAGAGAAATCCCGAGCAGACTCATCCCTGCATATTTAATAAAGTGTCGTCTTCTCATACACTAATATCCCCGTCGTTGCAAATTCAGTGTTAGCAATCGATATCAATCAGCCGTTTGTATGATTCTCTGAATCAGTTCCTCGGCCGAAGATTGTTCAGTATATCCCATCACCCCGACAATAAATCCGGAATGGGTCTGTGCCAGAATCTTTCCCTGAAATTGTGTTTCAGCCAGGAATCTCTGCTCCCCGGCCTGTTCTCCCTTTTCCAGTATTTCCCCCTGCCGGCTGACCACATCTGTAAAGTTCTGCAGCGACTGCTGCGCTTCGGCTGCATCTGTGAAAATAGCCAGAAACCCCGTACATTGCATTTTGCCGAGACGATAATCCGCCTGAACCACAGAACGAAAGTTTTCCAGTCCCATGAACCCGCGGGTTTTATATGTCAGGGTATGAGCCATCCGGTCGGTTTCCGGAAGCCAGGTCAGTTCCTCCGGTACAGAGGCCGGTGAAATCTTTGCAGCAATATTCCGGGCACAGGAAATGATGGCACACTGCGCACCCGAATCCATGGAAGCCGTATTGAGCTGAACGAAGTACTTGCCTTTATAAAATTTCACATTCGTGGCTGAGACAATACCCTCCTCGCCGAGCTCCTGAAATTGCAAACCGGGCCGGCGGTACATACTGTAGATCCCGAAGGCGTTCAGCGGAGATCCCATATCGAATATATCGATGCTGAACGCCAGAGATGTCTGCTCCGATTGGATATAGTAGGCAGTAACCATTTGGACAAAGTCGTAGTCTCTGAACAGTTCAGCTTCACCATTGATATACTCGAACAGATTCGCCGGATCGTACGTCTCCACTTCCCCATCCAATACCCAGTCGGATTGGTACCGTTCTCCCGGAAGAAGCGTGACCAGATCATCCGGCTGCCGGGCTGAAAGCTGACCACCCAGGCAGATCAACAGCACACTGACTAACATCCCGGAGAGTGTTCGTCGTCGGGTCATGCGAATAACTCTCCCGCCCGCCGGATATTCTCGGCGACGTTGAGGCCGTACCGGCAGTCGATGATACAGTCCGTGCAGTCTGCACATTGCGACAGATTTCGACTTGCCGGGAGTTCATTGTAATTCTCCACCGCCAGCGAAATATCCCGGTACATATCCGCATACATAACACAGCGGTTGATATCGTTCACCTGCACACCCTTCGGACACTGGGGCAAACACTCACCGCAGAGCCTGCACAATTTCGAATCAATCGCGTTCCCGTATGTATCCAGCATTTTGCGATCCTGCAGTCCGAACGCACTGCCCATCACCTGGACATTCTCTTCGACCTGCTGGAAGCTCACCATCGATGGAATCGTGCTGGTGACGCCTTCATTGGAAAGCACCCACTTCAGCGCGGCCTGATGCGGGTTGATGTGTTCCGTCGCCTGACCTTCATATCCGCCCGCCTGGGTTTTCATCGCAATGATCCCGAGCCCTTTTTCAGAGCCTTCTTTAATCGCCTC
The DNA here is from genome assembly GCA_035267465.1 of bacterium. Classification (GTDB taxonomy): domain Bacteria; phylum Fidelibacterota; class JAANXI01; order JAANXI01; family JAANXI01; genus DATFLS01. Next base: position 3,032 of record DATFLS010000522.1, on the reverse strand, counting down.
TGTAAGATCGTCGGGGTGCTTGAAATTATACGCGGCAATCACCAGGTCAAAGAAGTTGTCTTCCGCCGCTTCCCGAATCAGGGTGGCCATATTACTGTGCGTTGAGAAGCCCACTGCCCGGGCTTTCCCCTGTTCCCTGGCCTTCTGAAGTACCTCTCTTCCATCTTCGTTATGGATATCGCTCCGGGACCTGAATCCATGCAATAATAAGCCATCCACGTAATCGGTTCCCAGCGCCTGGAGACTGGCGTCGATGTCCCGTTCCATCTGGCTGCGGCTATTGCTTTTAATCTTGGTCGTGATGTGCACCTGTTTCCGAATATCCCCGATAGCCCGGCCCACAATCTCCTCGTTCCGTCCGCCCATGTAACCCCGGGCGGTATCGATGTAGTTCACGCCCTTCTCGACTGCCTGTCGAATCACCGCCGGATCCGAGGTGCGCATGGCGCCAATTCCCACCGCAGTTAATTTCATTCCGGTGTTGCCCAAGGTACGATACTGTAAAGAAGCCTGCGCAGATTGAGATGCTTGTGTAATATTCGCCCCGCGCAAGACCACGCCGCCCAATATACCGGAGACTCCTGCTACGGTGGTTTTAACAAAATTTCTTCGATTCATTCTGAGCTTGTCGTTCATAATCCACCTCGCGTGTTAATACTTCACATTTGAGAACGCGTTACCTTCTCTATATAACACCCCGTACAAGTCATCCCGCGCTTCACACTTCAGGATGATCACGGGTAATAAACCAAAGAAAATCGGTGCTTCGAATACAAAGCGCCCGACTGCCGGAATTCAATCAAGTCTTTAACACCATGTTCCGTTATTAGTGCAAAAAGTACACCATCCAGTGCAAATCCCTGCAAGGTGCAACTACCAGCATATTCATAATCTCATGAGAGAATTATCCTCGAAATTGCGCCACTAAATCAGCACTCCTTTTACTAATTTTCGGAAAAATTCGAATGGTTTTTATGAAGAACGAGAGTGAATAGGTAACATCTCTGAATATGAAGAACAAATAAAAACCGTGGAAGAAAAGTTAAGAGAAATAAGAGGAATGAGTCCCCATTCCTCACCGGGGAGAAAATGTGGAATTCAGGTAATGAGTGTCATAACCCGAGACACCTTTTTCTCGTTTCCTTCTATTTTATCAGCGTCATCCATTTGTTATTCCAGGGGTTGGGCCGGGCTGGTTTCCAACACACGATTATTCGCCAGCCAACTGGACAGCACTGGTCACAATTCTGTCAGATCGCCAATATCCATTATTTCGGATATTTTCAAGCAAAGGAGCGATTTCGTCAATCAGTCCCTTTTCCTTGCAATGGAGGAGTAAACCAACCAGTCCGGTCATCTTCAAACCTAATTGCTGTGCTGCCCGGCGTCCCAGTCTGTCATCGATAGGCACTATCGCATTGGCACTTTCCGGATAGGCCAGCATGATGCCCTGCTTTTCCCCTTCACCTAAAGGTTCGATCTCTTTCTCTACGGCAGCTGCGGGGACACAGGTTGTACCACCTCAATAAAATCCTCCAGTGCACGATCAATCTCACTCGATTCCTTCCCTGCTTTGTCCAGCTGCTCTTTCTGCACCATCGGTGGAATCACCACCCGGTTGGCTATGCGTGACAACAGAGCGAAGGACTGAATTTTTGCCAATCCTATGAGCGGGTCTGTGTCCACGAAGAATTTCATTCTCCTGAAGCATTTCTCAGTGTCTGGATATCTCTCTGTAACTCATCCTCAATTTTTTCGGCAGGATAATTGAAGACACTGACGTGATACCGGCCACACGTTTCGAGGAACTCCCCTCGTGTCATCCCTGCCAGGTCTGCCGCCTTCCCTGACGATATTTTTCCGAGTTGGAACATTTTGAACGCCGCCATCAGACGAGTATGTACTTTCATCTCTTCCGGAGTGAGTTGAATCGCCTTTTCAAATCCGTCAGGGAGGTCCAGTTCAAAGTGTTCTGTTGTCATAATATTTACTACCTTTTTTCTCGGAATCAAATATAGATGCTTTTGAAACGAATCGCCGACCATTACCTCCTGAAAATCAAAATAATCTACTGGCTACAAGATGTAGGTCCATCCCGTTCACACGGGATTCTGTAAGTCCACTCCTCCGGTACGGCATTCATACGTTTGCCATTTGGGGCGGAGTTGGGGGCTCTTTAATCGTTTCTTTCTCTTTTATCTGCGATAATCTATTCAATCTGCCTCATCTGCGTGCCATTCGGGGAAGCGAGGCCAGGTCAGGGACGGACGCGATAAATCCCGCCCCTGCATTCGACTATCACTGATAAGTTCCAATTCAGAACGCCTCCCGTTCGTCCCGCATGTGTCTGCCCTTTGCTCCAAAGGAGTCCCTCCAGGGCCGTTTGCCTTCTGCCGCTTTGTTCTTTATCTGTGCCACACCTCTGTTTCTGTGTTTATTCCCGGTAGAAACAACCCGATGAAATCATAGATTCCGAAATTTTTTAATCGGGACTGGCTTTATGCTATTTGGGGTGGGAAGAGCATCTGCGCGCGATAACCCACCAGCCCACCCTTTAGTCGGACCGCCTCGCTGGCAATTCAAAAAGCCTCCGGTTCTGCCCCCATGCGTTTACGGTTTGCCTTTTGCCGTTTGCCATCTTTCCTACAATTCCTCTATCAACTCCCGTAGCGGACCATGAAAGCCGATCGCTCCCTTCTCCAGATACAACCCTTGATGACAGAGCTCCGACGCAAATTCCACATCGTGGGTTACCAGGATGCGGGTGATTCCCTCCAGTGAGTGTAATATCCGGAGTAAACGCTCCTTCCCCTCCCTGTCGAGATAGGAATCCGGTTCGTCCAGCAGCAGGATATCCGGCCGCAGGACCAGCACTCCTGCCAGGGCGACTTTTCGCATCTCCCCCAGACTAAGCGCATTGCAGGGAGTGAAATAATCCCCGGTATATCCGACCGCCTCAAGTGCCTCCTCAGCTTCCGTTCGCGCGCGCTCTTCATCGCAGTGCAGATTCACTGGTCCGAAGGCGACATCTT
>DATFLS010000521.1:0-2586 GCA_035267465.1 bacterium | reverse complement strand
TTTACTCTCAGAAATGAGATAATGGTTAATATTTTATCACCATGGGTGTATACAGGAGGCACATAATGAATCAAGACATCGCAACAATAAACGGTAAGGTCAATGGGGATGCTCCGGAGTTCGATACCCTGGAGGAACGTCGCGAAGAAATGCGCGGCAAAGAGATGACCGGCGCGGAGATTTTCGTGGAAACGCTCATCGACCTGCAGGTGGATACGGTCTTTGGGTATCCAGGGGGAGCGGTCCTGAACATTTATGATATGTTGTTCGGCAATTCCAAATTAAACCATATTCTTATCCGGCATGAACAGGGAGGTACTCACGCGGCAGATGGCTATGCCCGTGCGACCGGTAAGCCCGGAGTGGTTCTGGTCACTTCCGGACCTGGTGCGACCAATACAGTCACGGGGATTTCCACAGCGAATATGGACTCCATTCCGCTGGTGGTATTCACGGGACAGGTGCCTTCCGGGATGATTGGAAATGACGCATTTCAGGAAGCGGATATTATCGGTATTACCCGGCCAATCACAAAGCACAGTTACTTAGTCAAAGATGTAAACCAGCTGGAGCGGGTGATTCGGGAGGCGTTTCATATCGCAGCCACCGGCAAGCCCGGACCGGTACTGGTCGATTTGCCGAAGGACATGGTCAAAACGACCGGGATATATACCGGGAATCGTGAAGTACGGTTACCGGGGTATAAACCGGTCACCCGGGGGCATAGCAGCCAGATCGCCCGGGCAGCGGAACTCCTGAGTAACGCAAAACGTCCGTTGATTTATGCCGGGGGTGGCATTCAACTGGGTGACGCTTCCGAAGAGTTGACCGAATTGGTGGAGAAAACGAATATTCCGATAACCACCACCCTGATGGGCCTGGGCGGATTTCCGGAAAGCAGGCCCCAGGCATTGAAAATGCTGGGGATGCATGGCACCTGGTATGCCAATATGGCGATAACCGAATGTGATACGCTGCTGGCAGTCGGTGCCCGATTTGACGATCGGGTGACCGGAAAACTGGAAGGGTTTTCACCCAAATCGAAGAAGATCCACATTGATATCGATCCCTCGTCTATCTCGAAAAATGTGGAAGTGGATGTGCCGATCGTGGGCAATGTGAAGCAGGTGTTACCGGAGTTAACGAAACGGGTACGTCCGCCGGAGATCGATGAGTGGTGGAACACCATCAATCGCTGGAAGGAAGAGCATCCGTTGCAGACCCCGTACTCGGACGACTACATTACCCCGCAGTCTCTGATAGAGAAGATTTCGGATATCACCGAAGGAAAAGCCATTATGGTCGCGGATGTCGGCCAGCATCAGATGTGGCTGGCACAGCACTACGACTTCAATTATCCGCGATCCATGCTCTCTTCCGGCGGGTTGGGAACGATGGGCTATGGATTCCCCGCCGCCCTGGGAGCTGCGGTCGGAAATCCGGACCGGACTGTGTTCGCGGTGGTGGGTGATGGCGGATTCCAGATGACGGCCTTCGAACTGGCAACGGCTGTGCAGTATGAAGTTCCGGTGAAGATAGCCATTATGAATAACGGCTATCTGGGCATGGTACGGCAGTGGCAGCAGCTGTTCTTCGGAAAACGGTATTCTCACTCCCGGCTGAAACAGGCGAATCCCGACTTTGTGAAGCTGGCTGAAAGTTATGGCGCTACCGGGTTTCGGGCCAGTACACCGAAAGAGTTGGACCCGATACTGGAGAAGGCGATGGAGATCGATAACCGGCCGGTGGTTATGGATATTCTTATCCCGGAAGAGGAAAATTGTTTTCCGATGGTGCCGGCGGGAGCAGCGTTAAATGAAATGATTGAGGGAGAGTGAGCGCATCATGGAGACGCATGTAAAAAGAGCAGCAACAGATCGGAGCACCCGCAAGCACACCATTTCGGTGCTGGTCAATCATAGTTTCAATGCCCTGTCCCGGATCGTCGGACTGTTTAGCGGCCGGGGCTTTGATATTGACAGTATTAGCTTCGGCACCGGACAGGAACCCGGACTGGCGCGGGTGACCATCACCACGCACGGGGATGAGCAAATCATCGAGCAGATCGCCAAACAGCTGCATAAAATGGTGGATGTCCTGAAGGTGCATGACTTAACCTACGAAGCCTTCGTGGAACGCGAACTGGCGTTGATCAAAGTGAACGCCACCAAGTCGACCCGGGCGGAAATTATGCAGCTGGTGAATGTCTTCCGGGCCAAAATTATTGACATCAGCAAAGAGTCGGTCACCGTGGAGGTCACCGGTAGTGAAGACAAAATCACGGCGGCTATGGGCATGCTCCGGCAGTTCGGTATTATTGAAATCGCCAGAACCGGGAGTGTGGCCCTGAAACGCGAATGGCAGGGAGAGGCTTAACCTGTGAGTCGCAACCAGACATACATGATAAGCGGAAGGAACTGGAGATAGGAATCTATGGAAGTGTACTATGAGGCAGATGCGGATTTAGGTGTGTTGGCAAATAAAACCGTGGCGGTGCTCGGATATGGAAGTCAGGGGCATGCGCACGCGCTGAATCTCAAGGAGAGCGGCGTGAATGTGGTCGTCGGATTGCGAGAAGGCAGCAGT
>DATFLS010000520.1:0-2017 GCA_035267465.1 bacterium | reverse complement strand
AGCAGCGTGGATGAATCGCTGGCCACCGGAGAATCTATGCCGGTGGACAAATCGGAGGGGGATGAAGTGATCGGGGCGACCATCAACGGTTCGGGTGTGCTGCGCGTCAGCGCGACCCGGGTGGGGAAAGATACCTTTCTGAGCCAGGTCATCCGCATGGTGGAAGAGGCCCAGGGATCCAAGGTGCCGATTCAGGAGTTCGCCGACAGAATCACCGCGGTCTTCGTTCCGGTCGTTATCGGTATTGCGCTGGCCACCTTGATCGCTTGGCTGGCGTTTCCCGGTTTCTTCGGGGAAATCGCACAGTGGGCCTCGGGATTTCTGCCCTGGGTGAATCCGGAGATGGGAACCGTGGCCCTGGCCTTTTTCGCAGCCATCGCCGTCCTGGTGATTGCCTGTCCCTGCGCGCTCGGTCTGGCCACTCCTACCGCATTGATGGTGGGTTCCGGCATGGGGGCGGAAAACGGCGTTCTTATCCGGAAGGGGGCGGCGATCCAGGCTATGAAAGATATTTCCACCATTGTTTTGGATAAAACCGGCACCATTACCGTAGGCAAACCCGGAGTGACCGATTTCGTATCTTTGAACGGGATGTCAGAGGAGGAAGTCCTACAGCTTGCCGGCAGCGCGGAGAGCGGTTCCGAACATCCGCTGGGACGAGCGATTACTGAATATGCACGAACACAGAACGGACAGCTGCCGCAGCCGGAAAACTTCGAAGCGGTGACCGGCAGAGGAATTCAGGCCCGGGTGGATGCCAAACAAATCCTGATCGGGACGCGGCAGTTTCTTTCCGAATCCGGGTTGGCCATCGATGAGACGGTGGAGGAGCGGCTCCTCCGGATGGAAAATGATGCCAAAACTGCCATGCTTATCAGTATCGACGACCGGATCGCCGGGATAGTTGCGGTGGCGGATCGGATCAAACCGGATAGTGCGCAGGCCATTGCAACGCTCAAATCGTTCGGACTGGAACCGGTCATGATCACCGGGGATAATCAACGGACAGCGGAGGCTATTGCGAAGGCAGTAGGCATTGACCGGGTGATTTCGCAAGTGATGCCGGACGAGAAAGCCAGTGTGGTCAGGCAGCTGCAGCAACAGGGAGAGCGCGTCGCCATGGTTGGTGACGGCATTAACGATGCCCCTGCGCTGGCACAGGCTGACGTGGGTATTGCCATAGGTACCGGAACCGATGTGGCCATCGAATCCGGTGATATTGTGCTGGTTCGTGGTGATCTGAGTGCAGTGGTGAAGGCGGTGAAACTGAGTCGGGCCACCTTTACCAAAATCAAGCAGAATCTGTTCTGGGCGTTCTTCTATAATGTGGTGATGGTTCCGCTGGCCATCTTGGGTATGATGCACCCGGTGCTGGCAGAGATTGCCATGGCGTTCAGCTCAATCAATGTGGTCACCAATTCTCGCCGGCTTCAACGGGTGAACATTCAACCGGAGTATCAATAAATAAGAACTCTAGAAAGCAGATAGTCAAAGGCAGATTAGAGAGAAACAGGCTCAATAAAAAGACTCAGTCTCATCAGATGCACCTATTGGCACCATCACGCCTGTGGAGGAGGGCGGAGCCTTTTCACTGTACAAGATTGACCATGGACGATAGATAAAAAAACCAAAAAATTTAAAAATACAAAATCCGAAAAGTTCTGATCAGTTTCTGCGAATTGCGTTTGCCATCTGCCGTCTGCCGTTTGCCGGTAATCGGCTGTCAGTGAATACGGCTTATTACTTGATAACCAATAAAACATGCAAGGAGAATCCCGTATGAAAACAACATTAAAAGTCACCGGTATGCATTGTGAAGGGTGTGAAAATAAAATCCAAAAAGTGGTGGGCAGAATAGACAGTGTTCATTCGGTCACAGCGGATCGAACTGAGGAGATGGTAGAACTGGATTTGGATGAATCACCAGAACTGCTCACAACGATCAAAACCAGGATCACGGATCTGGGATACACAGTGGTCGATTAACCTGATCCCGAACCTCCGGGATTATACTCTG
>DATFLS010000519.1:0-6474 GCA_035267465.1 bacterium | reverse complement strand
AATGCCCCGGACGCTGCGGAAGGCCACCAGCAGGAGCAGAAATATGACCAGGAGTCCACCCCCGAAAAACACGCCCATATCCCGCTGCATACCCAGACTGACGTAATGGTTTACCACCGGCTTGCCTGCCATGAGGAGATCCAGGTCCGTACCCTGGTCGAATTCTTCGACGAACGGTATCAGCTCCTCGACGAACTCCGACGGATCCGCAGTATTTTTAATGAAGATCATAATACCGAAGGCTTCCCGATCCTCGGAAATCAGATTCCCCAGCGCCAGGTCGCTGCCGAATAAATCCCGCCTGTAGCGCTGAATGTCTTCCTGTGACTCCGGCACACTGTTGAGAATTTCCCGCACTTCCATGCCCTCCGGAGTGCCTTCGATCAGGCTGATATTGGTTGGCGACATCACCTGCTGGACCGACGGGAACTGCTCGAGGCTGTCGGTCAAAATAGAGACCGTCCGGATATGCCCGGAGGTAAATAAATCGCCGCCGGTGATGCCGACGAAGACGAATTCCCTGGAGGGAAAGATTTCTCCCATCTTGTCATAGAGGCGTTTCACCGGCAGGTCCTGCGGCAGGGCGTTGGTGACGTCCGGATCCATGTGCATGTTGCGCAGCTGATAAGTCAGAAAGACCGTCAAGAGGAGATTCACGGCAATCACCGGCCAGGGATGCCGGGCAATCCAGCGCGATACCTGTTTCATTCCTTGGCTCCTTGCAATTTCAGCGTCAGCATTGACAGTAACATATCCGCTTCGTGCAGAACATCCTCCTTCGCGTACCCCTGGATGATTTTCACACTGAGACCCGAGAGAAACGTCCAGAGCAGTTCGTTCAATTCCTCACCGGAAATTGGGCTGTTGGTCTGCTCCAGTACCTGATTCAGGTGAATATCCAGCGGCCGGCGGACCTGGTCGACTTCTTCCATATGTTGCTGATGTGCCTCGCTTCCCATGGGCGAACTTTTCCCAACCGGGAAGATCAGCCGGAGAAAATCCGTGTTCCGGTATCCGTATTCGATATATTCCAGAATGTATCGGCGGGCGATTTCCATGGGATCTTCGATGCGCATAATGTGTTCCGCGATATCCCGGTAGTACCTGGTGGTCTCCTCGGTGTAGATTGTCCAGAAGATGGATGCCTTATCCGGGAAGTAGTAATACAGCGTAGTCTTTCCCAGCCGGGCTTTAGCGGCGATTTCGGTGAGGGTGGTTTCACTGTACCCGTTCCGGGCGAACAGGGAAAGCGCAGCCCGGAGAATAGCCTGCCTTCGGCGGTCACGCTCCTCCTCCCGGCGCCGTTCCTGGGGGGATTTCGACTCTTCGGTTTCCTTTCGACTCATTGGTCGATAAGTTATAATATCCGGATAGTTCTGTCAAGAGCATCCATACCGAAAAATCAGGAGTGATAACACCAGTAGGTGTGCAGGAGGGAATCCTGATCAATTACTCTCAGGTTAAGTGTTCCTATTGAATCGAGCTTGCTATCTGAACATTTTTACCATAAGCTCGTTATCTTTTAAAAATGGAGTATATTGAGTGAGAGAAATCAGAAACGTTGCCATTATCGCCCATGTGGATCACGGAAAGACCACGCTGGTGGATCAGCTGCTGAAGCAGTGCGACATATTCCGGGCGAACCAGGTGGTGCGAGACCGGTTCCTGGATTCCAATGATCTCGAACGGGAACGCGGCATTACTATCCTGTCGAAAAATATCAGCATTTCCTATAAAAATTTTAAAATCAATGTTATAGACACCCCCGGCCACGCCGATTTCGGTGGTGAAGTGGAACGGGTATTGAAAATGGCCGACGGCGTTCTGCTGCTGGTGGATGCCCTGGAAGGACCCATGCCGCAAACCCGGTTTGTGCTGCAAAAAGCCCTTTCCCTCCGTTTGAAGCCGATAGTGGTGATTAACAAAATGGACCGTCCGGACAGCCGCCCGAAGGAAGTCCTTGATGAGATTTATGAGCTATTCATAGATCTGGGCGCAGAGTATGACCTGCTGGACTTTCCGGTGATTTACACCAGCGCCCGGGATGGGTGGAGTGTTCGTGATCCTGAGGAGCCACGGAGTAATATGATTCCGCTGCTGGAAACCATTATCCGGCATCTGCCGGAGCCTGCGATGAATGAGGGACCGGCGCAAATGCAGATCAGTTCCCTGGACTACAACGATTACGTGGGGCGTATTGGCATCGGGAGAGTGTTCCGCGGCCGGGTGAAGCGGAACGGCGAGTTCAGTATAATCTCCCAGGACGGCTCTGCAATGCAGCGCGCCCCTGCACAGTTATTTGTGTTCGAGGGCCTGGAACGCCGGGAGGTTGATGAGATCCCCTGCGGAGAAATTGCCGCAGTGGTGGGCATCGAAGGTATTAACATCGGCGATACTCTGGCGGACCCGGAGTTCCCCGAACCCCTCCCGCGGGTGCCCATTGATGAACCCACTATCAGTATGACTTTTACCGTGAATGACTCACCCTTCTACGGCAGGGAGGGGACGTATGTGACCTCCCGGCAGGTTCGGGAGCGCCTGTTCAAGGAGCTGGAGCACAACGTGGCGCTCCGGGTGAGGGAGACGGATTCACCGGAGAACCTGCAGGTTTCCGGGCGGGGTGTGTTACATCTGTCCATCCTGATCGAAAACATGCGCCGGGAGGGCTATGAACTCCAGGTCGGCCAGCCGAAGGTGATTTATAAGGAAATCGACGGGAACAAAGCCGAACCCATAGAAATCCTGGTGGTGGATGTACCGGAAGATTACGCCGGGAAAATCATCGACCTGGTCGGGGGGCGCCGTGGCGAATTGGTCAAGATGCAGCTTAAGGGGAGTGTACATCATCTGGAGTTTCATATTCCGTCACGCGGCCTGATGGGCCTGCGAAACAAGATCTTAACTGCTTCATCCGGCGAAGCGATTATGCATCACCAGTTTTATCGATATGAACACTTTAAAGGGCCCATCACTCACCGGCAGACTGGTACGCTGATTTCGATGGCTCAGGGAGAGGCGACTGCCTACGCCATCGATGCCCTCCGGGACCGGGGCCGGTTTTTTATCGAGCCGGGTGACATGGTATATAAGGGACAGATTGTGGGAGAAAACAACCGGAAAGAGGATCTGGAGGTGAACGTTCAGCGGGAGAAAAAATTGACCAATATGCGTGCCGCCGGGAGTGATAAGGCCTTCCGGATTACTCCGGCCACCAAATTCAGTCTGGAAGAGGCACTGGAATTCATCAATGATGACGAAATGGTGGAGGTGACACCGGAATCCATCCGCCTGCGGAAAATCTATCTGGATCCCAATCAGCGCAAGCGGCAGCAGAGAAATGGGAACTGACAGAGAGAATTGCATCCGACTGTTGCAAGATGAGACGATTGGTTCCGGCAACGCATGCCAACCGGCGGCGCAACTCCCAACTCACCTTCATTTCATCTGGTTCCGCATTTGCAGAGCCGAAATCCCGGAGGAACACTGGTACAGATCCCTCCGATATGCCACCGGCATATCCTCGGGTTGACAACTTCTTATTCCTTGGCCGAAACCGAGCCTTTATACACGCCGCCGCGCGTCCGGATATACTCCCTTTCTCGCTTCCGTGTCATCCCGAATCCCCACTTTTTGCCTTTTTCCGGGAATTATCGCAATCCGGAGGACAAATTACATCGATATCCGACCGTGCACTGCCATCTGCTGCTGCGCAGACTGAAAGAGTAACCCGGGAAATTCACTTTGGCCTTCCCGTTTGAACTTGTATTTTTTACCGTTTGAGTCAAGCATCACATTGTAAGAGACCATTCAGAGAGCGCTATGAAATTTCACGTCTTTATTGCTGCGCTGTTGATGCTGCTCACCATCGGGTGTTCATCTGACGGGGATCAATCCGCTGCCGGGAAACCGGCTCGGCTCATCGTATTTGCCGCCGCCAGTTTGCAGGATGTGATCATGGAAATTGGCCAGTCTTACGAAGAGTCCCATCCGGTGGACATCACGTACAACTTTGCCGGTTCCAACGTGCTCGCCCGGCAGCTGGTGGCGGCGCCGAAAGCGGATGTCTATCTCAGCGCCAGCGAACAGTGGATGGATTACGTTCAGAACGCGGGACTTCTACTGGAAGGCTCCCGCCGGACCTTTCTCTCCAACAGTCTGGTGGTGATTGCGAATAAGAACAGCCAGTGGAAACTGGACCGTCCGGCGGATCTGGCATCTCTGGAATACAAATACCTCTCCCTGGCCAATCCGGAGGCCGTTCCCGCCGGCCAGTATGCAAAATCCTGGTTGGAATCCATCTCTGTGGATGGCGAAACATTGTGGGAACGGGTAAAAGATCGGGTAGCGCCGGGGCCGGATGTGCGGGCGGCGCTGGGGCTGGTGGAAGCGGAAACGAATATCCTGGGGATTGTCTATCGCACCGATGCAGCCATGTCGGACGAGGTGAAAATCCTGTATGAAGTGCCGACGGAACAGGGTCCGCCCATTCGTTATGCGGCGGCTGTACTCCGCAATCGCTCTGCAGGCAGGGTAGCCCGGGATTTTCTTGCGTTTCTGGACTCGCCGGAAGCGGCTGCCATCTTTGAGAAATACGGGTTCATTCCGCTCGACCCGAGTAAGGAGCAATCCCATGACTGACACAACCATATCCGCTTTGTTACTGACCCTCCGCACAGCCACGCTGGCGACCGTGATTGTAACAATACCCGGGACACTGCTCGCCTATGCGCTGGCCCGGTATTCCTTCCCCGGGAAAGATATCATCGCCACCCTGGTCGGTCTGCCCCTGGTGATGCCTCCGACAGCGGTGGGATACCTCCTGTTAAAAATGTTTTCCACCCATGGACTCTTAGGACCTGAGTTTCTGGGATTCGACCTGGACATCCTGCTGACCTGGAAGGCGGTGGTGGTTGCCTGCGGCGTGATGGCGACGCCGCTGGTGGTGCGGACCGCCCGGGTCACCTTCGAAGGCGTGGACCCGCGGCTGGAAGTGATGGCGCGGACACTGGGCCACGGCCGGGTGCGCACTTTTTTCTCATACACACTCCCCCTGGCCAGCCGGGGATTGCTGGCTGCCATTATTCTGGGCTTCACCCGGGCGGTCGGTGAATTCGGCGCCACCGTGACCATCGCCGGGAATATTCCGGGCCGGACCCAAACCCTGTCCACAGCCATCTACAGCGCCCAGCAGGTGGGCCGGGATACGGAAGCCTACTTCTTGCTGGCCGTGGCACTCTTCGTCGGTTTCGCAGCCATTATGGCCACGGAATACCTTGCACGCAAAGGCCCGGGATCGCTGACCGGATGAACACATCGATACCGCAATTGCAGTTAGCATTCACTCTGCCACTGGATCAATTCGATCTGAATGTGGAATACACCACCACGCAGCAGGTGACCGGCGTGTTCGGGGTGTCCGGCGCCGGGAAGACCAGCCTGCTGGAGACGGTCGCCGGCATCCGGAGAAATGCCCGGGGACGCATCTGCTTCGGCGGGGAAACCTGGCTTGACTCGACGAAGAATATTTCGCTGCCGGCCCATCACCGGAATATCGGATATGTTCCGCAGGACAGCCTGTTATTTCCCCATAAAAATGTGCGCCAGAATCTGCTGGCCGGATCAAAGCGAGCCCACCGGAACCAACAACAAATGAACGAACTCCTGGACCGGGTCACCCGGCTACTCAATATCGCTGACTTATTATCCCGGCAAATAGACACACTCTCCGGCGGCGAAAGACAACGCGTTGCACTGGGCCGGGCCATCTGCTCCGGCCCCGGGCTCCTGCTGCTGGATGAACCACTGGCCTCGCTGGACATTGCGCTGCGATATAAGATCCTGCCATTTCTCCATCGAATTAAAGAGGAGTTCCATATCCCGATTTTGCTGGTCTCTCATGACCCCATTGATGTCCAGGCACTCTGTGATGATTTACTGGTCCTCAGAGAAGGGGCAATCCTTGCACAGGGAAAACCACGCAGGGTATTAACCAACCCGGAGATCTTCCCGGTGGCAGACCGGGAAGGCTATCAGAATATCTTCCAGGCGGACGTGGATACTCACGACGGAGAAACCAGTGTCCTCCGCATGGGAGAGGGTGACTCACCAATACGGATCATTACACCTCGGGTGTCCGGTGCGCCCGGAGAGAAATTGCTGGTAGGCATCGCGGCCTATGATATCATTCTGGGGAATCAGCGTCCCGAAGGCCTCTCGGCCCGCAATATTCTGCAAGCCCGCATTACGGATATCCAATCCACCGGCACACTGAATTTAGTCACGGTTACACTGGCACAGCAGGTTCCCAATCTGGTGGTGGAAGTCACCGAACAGTCTTGCCGTGAAATGAATCTCGTCACGGGGAAAGAAGTCTATCTGATAATTAAAACCGCCTCCTGGCGAATACTGGAAGAGGTGGATTGATTAGCGCTGTTTCGGCTAATTCGGCTGACGGAACAGCAATCGATCATAATC
>DATFLS010000518.1:0-2954 GCA_035267465.1 bacterium | reverse complement strand
CCGGTCATGATCAGACCGATCACTGCCTGATATCTGTAAGCAAACCCGGAGCGATGGAACTGACTATGGGCGCGATTGTCCACTGTAGCCGTTCGTTTATGCTTACAGGTAACAGTATTAGAATGTAAATATTCCGTTCTGTTGGAATTTTAACAGGATACTTTAATTCCAAAGAGTGGAAATGATCGGTCAGCCGCCTTCTATAATCTCTCCGGGATAAATGAACACATTTCTCACTGACGGAAGCACGACGGTCAAAACCCACGGAAAGTGATTCTATCGTACATTTACGTGAGTGGTTTCTATTGCCAGGTGTGCAATTCACAGCATACAGCGGCCGAGTGAAGTGCTTTACAGCTGGCAGAAACCCCTTTACAGCTCGGAGATACCCTTTGTAGCTCCCAAACATGCCTTTGTAGCTCCCAAACATGCCTTTGTAGCTCGCGGGAACCTTCTTGCAAACGGCAGGAACCCCGCCGCTTCGTTCAAAGTCTTGTTCTGTCAGCCGGATGTGAACCGATTACCGCTTCAGCGCCAAATCCATCCACTCCCGAACCGAGACGCCGGCTGCAGCAGCACGTTCGAGCAGATCTTTGTGCCGAACCAATCCCCCGGGATTCCCGCCGATGGTACTATAGAAGAGCGTGTGCCACAGGCAGGCAGCGAGCCATTCTTTGACAGGCGTACGGTCCTCTCCGAGATATGCGTAGACCCGAAGTATCTCATTTTTGGGGTCAAATCCGAGGTCGAGGTATCCCAAATCCAGAAGGAGAAACGGCATTGGGATATCCATCAGCCACTTATCAAGCCCGAGTACATAACCGAAAAGCAGACGACCCAGTCGTTCTTTCTCCGTACCCGGCTTACGCGTCGGAATGCCTAGTTGCCCTGTTCCGATGCCATGAATCCAGCTTTCGATATACCGAAATGTATTATGATGACAATCAGATAACGTATATACACCGGAGGCGATAGCACAACAGGTTTCGTATAATGCCCTTTTTTCCTTATCTTCGAGCGCATCGACAGTTTCCTGATATTCCGGTTTCCAGCGAGGATAAATTTTCGGCAGGTTTGCATCCTCTGCTATCATCATATCGAGTCGGACTCCCTGCCCATCCTCTTCAAACAGGTCCTTTGCAAGCTCCTCCTGACGGCGCAGTTCTGAAACATCTGAGAACAGGGACTCTGTATAATCACTCTTTGTAAAGAAATCAATGGTCTGAAGGATTCTCTTTATCATTAATTTCTGGTAATCCCGGAGCATTGATACCGGACCAAGCCAGGTATAGGTACGGCTGATAAATTCGGCAGCATGTGGGAACTCCCTTGTAAGACTTTCCCCCATTTTCCCTGCCAGATATTCCTTTAATACTGTATGAATTGTTTTCATGCATTCATTCTGTAACGGTTGCGTCGTTTTCTGCTGCCACCACATCCCGGCACACCAACAGCCGTTATGGAAGGATGGCTCATCCAACTTCCCTGTACCGATTGCATTCAACACCTCGTCCACCGTAACCGGAAACCCGCTGTCACACGGAACAAGGCTCGCGATATGCGCCCGAACCTGACGGGTGGCATCGTCCAGTTCTCCTAATTTGGACTGCATATCATTGATATATCGGATTTCCTCATCCCAGTCCTGTTCCTGTCCGGGCCACGTCCAGGGCACCATCGACCATTTTCTGATTTCGTTCCCCTGATCATCGGCTGTGAGTGTGGTAATAATTTCTACTTTATCACTATCAGTTGTCGCCTGCTTCCCTGTATACATAGCCTCAAAGCCCGGCGAAATTGCGGTGTACGGTACCGGGCCTTCGACTTTCTTCTGGTCGCGTTTCATAATTTAATTCCCTCTAATCACTTGACGATAATACGACAATAAACTTCTGCCGCTCACCTGAATCCCATTTATCTAATGGGATAGTAAACCTGCAGCATAGTAGCGGTCACTGGAATCGGCGGGCGCAGTATTGGAGATCAGCAAAATGGAGACCTCTGCCGGGTTCACCTCAATCTTTGGTGTGAGGTACCATCCGTGCCTGACACCTGTACAGGGAAATACGCCGCTCCTGGTGTGATTGTTCACTCTCACGCTTGAACCACCTCCGGATATGTCAGGATGGTTTCCGTCCACAAACTGTTGCTGATCGGTGGAAACTGGCAGCGCCACACTGAATTATATTTATGATAAGCCTGATTGTGGAACTCGCAGTCTTCCCTGAAAAGATACACTAGCCTTCTCCACACTGCAACAAGTTGTTTGACTGCCCTACATTTCTCAGAGAGAGATTTGAGTGTGTGGTCAGAATCATTCAACACGATAGATAACTCTGAATTTACAAAACAATTGACAACGAGGAATGGATAGCAATCTCAGGCGTTCTATCTCTCAGAGCACAAAAGGAATCAATAATTCCGGTCGACAAGAGTCTACTTCTGTAATTTATATCCAGACAAGGTTTACTTCGCGGACAGAGCCAGTCCAACTGAGCCTGTCACTCATCGGCTCTTAGTACACAAATGGAATGAGCCTCCCTGATTTGTGAACATAGACATCCCAGTCGGTCCCGAACTCTTCCCGCATGAGCGCTTCTTCTTCCCAGATACGCCATATGAGCACCAGCGTCAACACAGCGACAAGTAGAAGTGCAAACCAGGACCGAAAGATTAGAGAAATTCCCGCATTGAACAGGATGATACCCAAATACCTCGGATGACGCAGATATCGGTATACTCCCCCGGTCACGAGCTGGTGATCGTCCCGAATCCTTACATACACACTGAACTGCTTTCCAAGGATGTTCTCTGCCCAATGCATCAGCAGCAATCCTGCCGCAAACAGGAGGAGCCCGGGATAGCGAAGAACCTCCGGCTCACCCATCACTACAATACTGTGACGATCCCGGTAAGGAGCAGCCAGCACAATTGCCAGTGGGATCACCTGCAGC
>DATFLS010000517.1:0-4653 GCA_035267465.1 bacterium | reverse complement strand
GGGCAAGCACGCTTTCTTACCCCAGAAGAAATATCGCTATGTGCTGGATGGGTTGCAGAATATGGATCAGGGATTAGCAGAGGCCCCGGACGATCTGGAAGCGCTGTTCATCTATGGGATGACCTGTTATCATTTACCGTTTTTCTTCGGGCGAAAAGATGAGGCTCACCGGACGTTCCAAACGATTGTCGGACTGCTGGAGGAAAACTATCAACAGTATGATCCGGAGCTGGTCGTGGATGTCATCGCCTTCATGGACGAAGAAATCACCCTGACTGCCGGGGAAGAGGCCACTCTCAACAGCATTAAAGCGGAGCTGGGCGGCGAATGAAATACGAATATCTCCTCTTCAACTTGTTGGTATTGGCCGGACCGGTCGGGTTCAGTTTTGAAAATAAAGTCCGGTTTGTCTCCAGATGGCCGTCGGTTTTCACTGCTATCGCCGGGGCTTTGATTCCCTTTGCTGTCTGGGATGCATTAGTTGCCGGACGGCACTGGTGGTTCAATGACAATTTTACCATGGGATTTCGGGTGGCAGGACTTCCGGTGGAAGAAATATTGTTTTTTATGTCGGTCCCGTTTGCCTGCCTGTTCGTCTGGGAAGTGTTTTTCGCACACCGCGATTCAGCTGCCGTCATTCATGCGAGAGTAATCGGAGTTTTCACTATCGGCAGCCTAATCGCGGGAGCGCTGGTATTTCTGCTCGGATACGAATACCCGGGATTGGTTTTCCTGGCCCTGGCCCTGGTGGCCGGACTGGATCAACTGCTGCGAACCGGCGTCCTCCGGCAAGGACGAACCTACCGGTATCTCGGGGTATTATCCGTGTTTATATTGCTGTTTAACGGCTATCTCACCGCCCGGCCGCTGGTACTGTATGATACGTCCTTCCAGCTGGGGATTCACGTTTTCACCATTCCGGTGGAGGATTTTTTCTATGGCTTTGCCCTCATTCTGCTGACGCTCATTTATTATGAGAAACTCCGGAGGGTATGCCATGCCTAAAAAAGTAATCGTTATCGGGGGCGGGCTGGCAGGATTAAGCAGTGCCCTCCGGCTGGCCAAAACAGGATTTGACGTTACGCTGTTTGAACAGAATCGATCCCTGGGCGGAAAAATGAATGAACGCCGGCTAAATGGCTATCGCTTCGATACGGGACCGTCTTTACTGACGATGCCGTTTGTGGTGGATGAGTTACTGCAATGTATCGGAGCGGCGCCCCCGGATGCTTTAACATATACTCCGCTGGAGCCGCTCTGCAGATACCGGTTTGCAGACAAAACCGTATTTGACGCCAGGTTGGACCCGATGCAAATGGAAGCGGAGGTTCGTCGCGTCGCCCCGGATGAAGTCTCTGCGTACCATCGATTTCTTCGGTACAGTCGCCGAATTTTTAACCATACGGCTGATCTCTTTCTCTGGAACCCGATTCATGAGATGGATGTGGCTCACCTTCCTTTATATATGAAATCACTCCTCCGGCTGCACAGAATCGATCCGCTGCGAACGGTGCATACGGCCGTTGCTTCGCATTTTCAGGATCCGAACCTGATTCAATTATTCGACCGGTACGCCACTTATAACGGCTCGGATCCCTATCAGGCCCCGGCAACACTCAATATCATCCCTTACGTGGAATTCGGACTGGGAGGCTTTTACATCTCCGGGGGAATGTACCGACTGGTGCGGGTTCTGGAACAGCAGGCCCCGTCGCTGGGAGTCAATATTTACCGCTCAAGCCGGGTGGAGAAGATACTGCAGAACCAGGGACGGGTAACGGGAGTGCGGGTCGGCGGTGACGCGCATCCGGCGGATTATGTCATCTGCAATGTTGATGTTGCCACGGCATACCGTCAGCTGCTGGAGGGAGCGCCACGGCAACAGCGAAAAGTGGCAGCACAGGAGCCATCCCTCTCCGGATTGGTGTTCTTCTGGGGGAAACGAGGCGTGACGCCGGGCCTCCGGCATCACAATATTTTCTTTTCCAATGATTACCGGCGGGAGTTTCACCAGTTATTCCAGGAATTACAGGCCCCTGATGATCCCACAGTGTACGTAGCGATCTCATCCAAAACCGATCCCGGGGATGCGCCTGCGGGCCGTGAGAATTGGTTTGTGCTGGTAAATATGCCGTACCTCAATGACAGCCAGGATTGGCCGCAGATCGTCGAGAAAACCCGGCAGCAGGTGTTTCGAAAGTTAACGGCGCACGGCATTGATATCGCCGGGAAAATTGAAATGGAAGAGATATTGACTCCGCAAGACTTTTATCGCCTGTACGGCAGTAACCGGGGCAGTATTTACGGGGTGTCTTCCAACAGCCGGACAACGGCGTTTCAGCGTCACCCGAATCGCAGCCGGGACATCCGGGGGCTATACTTTGCCGGCGGCTCGGTACATCCCGGTGGAGGCATACCGCTGGTGCTCCTCTCGGGACGAATGACGGCCAACCTGATTGCCGGGCGGGAGGGGATTGAAAGTCAGAATCAGCGAGATGGGTCCTCGCTCCGGGAAATAACGGAGCGCTGGCACGCCGGACTTGACAGCATTATTAATGAAAAACAACAAGGAACAGCGCATGAATAAGATAGTGATCATTGGCGCCGGATTGGGTGGGCTCGCTATTGCCGTCCGATTGCAGGGACTGGGATTTGAGGTAACGTTACTGGAGAAGAACGCAGCCGTGGGCGGCCATGCCTCGCGACTCAAGGAGGCAGGTTTTACCTTCGATATGGGCCCTTCGCTCATCACGGCGCCCGATATCATCCAGAAAGTCTTTCACGCCGGGGGCGCCCGGATGGAGGATCATCTGGAACTGACGAAATTGGATCCGTTTTACCGGATCTGTTATCATGACGGCACCTATCTGGATTATACGGATGACACCGACCGGATGATTGCCCAGATGCGGCAGTTCAATCCGGAAGACGCCGCACATTACGAGGATTTTATCCGGGAATCCCGGGAGTTATACCACGCGGTCATCACCGATGGCCTCGGTTCCCGGCCCTTCATGGATTGGGGCACCATGATGCAGTTTCTTCCCCGGGCATTGCGGCTGAAGGCGCTGTTACCAACGCATACTTTTGTGAAACGGCATTTCAAGGATCCCCGGCATCAGTTCGCATATTCCTTTCACCCGCTCTTCATCGGCGGGAATCCGTTCCGGGCTCCGGCGGTGTACCTGATGATCCCTTATCTGGAGAAGATCGGCGGCGTCTGGTATTCCCGGGGAGGCATGTATTCTCTGGTAAGGGCGCTGGAATCGGTGTTCACATCGCTGGGCGGCCGAGTATTTACCGGCACTCCCGCCCGGGAAATTGTCGTACGCGATGGTATGGCCGCCGGCGTACAGGCGGATGGAAAATTCTTTGAGGCTGATGCCGTAATATCCAATGCCGATTTTGCGCATACGTATCGCGACTTGATACCCCCGGGACACCGACAGAAGTGGACAGACCGGAGGGTGGAGAATCTGGATTATTCCATGAGTGCGTTTCTCCTGTACGTGGGAGTGAACAAACAATATCCGCAGCTCCGGCATCACACCATTGTCCTGTCCCGGCGATACAGGGAACTGGTCCGCGAAATCTTCGATCAGAAGATTCTCCCGGAGGATTTTTCCCTCTATCTCCATGTTCCCACTCGCACGGATCCCGGGATGGCTCCGCCGGATTCCGACAGCATGATGATTCTGGCGCCGGTGCCAAACGCCCACAGCGGTATTGATTGGGAAGATCGGGGTGCAGAATATGCCCAAAAAATTCTGCACTATCTGGAAAAGGATTTCGGACTCCGGGGGTTGACGGAACATACCGAGGTTCTTCAGCGGTTTACGCCCGAGGACTTCCGGAGACAGCGCAATTCCTACCTGGGGAGCGCCTGGGGGGTGGAACCGAAACTCACCCAAACCGCGATTTTCCGTCCGCATAACCGGAGCGAAGATATCGACCGGCTCTATTTCGTAGGGGCGAGCACCCATCCCGGGGCCGGAGTGCCGGGTGTGCTTTTAACCGCAGAGGCTACCGAGCAGGTCGTCCTCACAGATTTTAATATGCAACACTATCACTCAAAAAGGGCTTAATTCTATGAAATACAACTGGATGAATATTGACAATAAGGCAGCGTTCGAACACGCCCGCCAGCAGACGGCGCACTACTCGAAAAGCTTCTATCTCTCCACCAGGCTGCTGCCCGACCGGAAACAGTGGGCCACCTATGCGCTCTATGGCTTCTGCCGGTATGCTGATAACTTGATTGATAACCCCCGGCAGCGTTCCGCCAAGGAATTGAACCGGGAGATATCGTATCTCTCCGAAGAACTGGGCGTGGCCTATCGTACCGGTGAATCGGAGCATCCCATCTTGCAGCCGTTCATTACCATCGCCGGGGAGTACCACATCCCTGAACAATATCCCCGGGAATTATTGAAGGGGGTGGAGATGGACCTTCGGCTGTCGCGCTATGAAACTTTCGATGACCTCTACCTGTTTGCCTATCGGGTGGCGGGAGTCGTGGGGATTATGATGACATACGTGCTGGGATACCAGAGTGAGGAGGCATTTGCATACGCAGAACATTTGGGGATAGCCATGCAGCTCACGAATATCCTGCGGGACGTGAAAGAAGACGTCGGCCGGGGCAGAATTTAT
>DATFLS010000516.1:0-3169 GCA_035267465.1 bacterium | reverse complement strand
GTTGGAAGATATCATTGCATCTAGTTACTAATTTTAAATTCAAAATGAAAACAATATCGGACTCACTTTGATCGGGACCGCCGGTGCAACTACACATTCTCCCGAATGTGAATATTATATGCATTATTATGAAAGACATTTACTATGCCTGTTAACATAACTCGGTGCAAGTTCGTTACTCTCCGGGAATGCTCCTTCAGGTAGGACTCTCCACATCCGGCCCGCCTGGACAGCGGCGGCTCTCCGGTCGGGATGACTCGACTGGGCGCTGAATGGCCCTGGTGCCGTTGGACAGGGCAAACTCAAATACTGAGGCAGTTATATTGTTTACAAATGTTCAGATAGCAGACTATTCGGGAGAATTCGTGTTCATTCCCCGAGAAGGAAATCTTTACGAAATCACATTCGCCGCAGCGAATCGAAGGTTTCTAATCGGGACAAGCTGTGGTTTCTTTCACAATCTCATATAACCATTTTATATTATCCCGAAAGAGCTTTATCTTTTTATCCAATGGGATTTCGAACATCAAAAACACAGGATCAGCGTTATGAGTATCAGCGAAGGAGATACCGTTCAGATTGAATATACCGGGAAGCTCAAGGACGGAACGGTTTTTGACCAGACGGAGGAGGGGGAGCCTTTTCAGTTCACTGTCGGATCAGGCGATATAATTCCAGGCTTTGAGAAAGCGGTGAAGGGCATGGAGGCCGAGGAAGAGAAAACCGTCGACATCAAAGCGTCCGACGCGTATGGTGAACGGGATGAATCCCGGGTTCAGCAGTATTCCCGGGAGAGTTTGCCAGACGATTTTGAGCCGCAGAAGGGGCAGGTTCTGGCCCTCCAGGATGAGGAAGGCCGCCAGATCCCGGTCTCGGTAGTTGATTTCAGCGATGAGACCATCACGGTGGATTTGAATCATCCCCTGGCCGGTGAAGATCTGATCTTTGATATTAAAATCGTTGACGTGGAATAATCCCGCTAAAACGCTCGCTATCAGCGGCAATCTTTCTGGATGCAATTCCGGAACCGGATTCAACGCAGACATTTCCTGTCTCCTCATTCCCTGATAGGATTGCAGCCTCCCTGAAGCGATATACATACCCTGTACTGCAGGCGTTCAGAATCTCTGGGAAACACTCTTTACAGTATAATCCGTACTGTACTGGGTATTCATCACTTCGATTATACGAAGTTCAACAGATAATGCTCTCGGTGTGAAGCGTCGGTGAATCAGCATTCTCCGGTGTGTGCCACTTGCTTTTCAATTGAACATATGGAGGGATACGGAATGAAAACAGGTTTGCTGCATGCATTTGAGCGTGGTGTAATAGCTTTCGAACTCGGCCTCCGTCTGACAGATGATCCATCGATCTCTGGGAAGTGAGATGTCAATGCCGAGGAGGAGATCCATGTATTTGTCTTCGCCATACCTGGAACTATAGAAAAATTCTTCCCTCCCATAGATCTGCAGTACATATCGTCCCACCGGATTGACAATCAAACCGAAGGGATATTCCAGCATGTCGTTTTGCTTTAACTGTGCCAGATATCTGAAAATGTCTGTCCGGATAGATTTATATAAGTGATGGAATTTGATCATAACTCTTTATGATATAATCACTTGCATGGTTTTTCAACCAGGTTTTTCTGATTCTTGCCAACTGTGAACCGTCAGATATCTGCAGACGATGGCGAGAGAAGCCCCATCCAGTATCCGGGAGACAGAGGGAACCGCCCGTTACGAACCATCCGGTTCAGTTTTGCTGGTTCAACCTGCCCTGTTCAGGCGGACGCTCCTCGAAGTCGCCGGACATCTGAATGGTATCCATCCGAATCCAGGCGAACACTCCCAGCCCGATTGCGAACACGAATAGAAAAAACGCTCCCATCTTCTCCTCCAATCTGTATGTGTACTGAGCATTTCTTATACAATTTTGTTCATCATCGAAGTGAATTTGTGAATCATTCAGACTTCCCGGCGGTGCAAATGGGTTTGTGGATGGAACAGGAGCGCTTGAGCATAATTTGTAAACCGAACGTTTTCCGGAAACCGGAATCGCCTGGCCGGATTTCCCCGATGCTTCTCAGTTTTCCGAAGGGGGTGTGCCCTGTTTCTCTTCATATGCGGTCTCTTCCTGCAACTCTTGAAAATCAGACAGGTCTTCCATCATTTCTGCGAATGAAAATGAGAACAGCATTTTTCCCTCCGATCCAGTGCCTCTTCCCTGCTAGTATCGGCTGGCGATAAGTAATTCTTGAGTGAAAATGCTCCCGGTCCCCGGATTAATTTTCTCTTTCGGCTCGCATCCATGCCAGTGCACCTGCGAACAGAGCGAGCGCGAGTAGAAAAAACGCCTCCATCAGCTTTCCCTGTGTATTTGTTAGTGCAATTGGTAAATAAACCTTTGGTATTATCTTCGGCTTTCGGAAAAATTACTTTAAAGTTGACATACGATAGCGGCTGCCACAAGTTGAAGGCTCACGGGTGGGCAGATCACGGGAGAAGTACACAGACCGAATCGAAGAATCTCGAGCCTTCAAGACGGGACATAGCCACCTTCCGTATTCGGAAGATGAGAATTTTTTCGCCTACGTATATAACAAGAACATGGGATGAACCGATGGTTTAAGTGGATCTTCCGGAAAGTTTCCGGGGAGTCCCTCTGATCATCGGATTCAAAACATATGGAGGAGAAGATGTTAGAGAGAGAAAAAATTCAACAGATACGTATCGTAGATATTCGGATGTCTTTTATCTCAATGGTGGTATTCATGGTGAAATGGGCCCTGGCTGCTATCCCGGCGTTCATTATACTGGCGATCATCTGGTCGGTAGTTGTCAGTTTATTGAGTGGATTCGCTCCGACCTGGTATATCTAGAAGTGTTCGGGATCTGCCGGAAAGACCTGCCCGTGATACGGAGTATAAACTGGAATATGGGAGTGTATGGTTGAGGTACAACGGAATGTGTTACTTGAGGGGGATTTATTTTAATCCCCGTCGAACTAATCTTTGATACGGTCGCCTGTTCCGGAATTTCGCTCTGCGTTTTCCATTTCGCTGTAAGTACAGGCATGCTCACTGATTGTACCACTGGTGGAGTAACAGAGATTTCAGGTCCACAAGGGTGGCCACGCCTTTCTCTGTCTCAATGGTTCCTAGTACGCC
>DATFLS010000515.1:0-8440 GCA_035267465.1 bacterium | reverse complement strand
CACAAGGCCTGAACTGCCTGCAGTGCCCCATCGAATAAATAGACTTCCGTCAGATCTATTTCCAGAGTATCCGCATCCGGATTCCCCTGCATCTCTGGCGTGATTGGAAACACAAATTCCTGGTCCTGTTCCACTACGTTCAGCATGGAGAGTGCCGAATCGATGCGACCAAGCACCGTTGACTCGATGAGATCCTGCCAGTCGCTGAATTCGGGATAGTCCTGGGCGTATTTGGGCAGTCCCAGAATCGCTTCCAGGTATGATGTCCCGGATACTTTGCCCAGAGATTCTACAGATAATGGATTCCTGGCGAGTAAGGTATTCTGATCCGGGTTGACTTTGCCCACCGTATTCTGAGTGATGGGTTCACCGAATATATTGGTGGTATCCAGGAACGCTTCCCAGCGCTCGAGTTCGTTCATAAAAACACTGCCATCTTCCAGAATTAACAGCAGATGGGTTACTGCAGCGCCAAAATTCGCCTGCGCATGCGTAGGATCCAGTTCCAGAGCGTTGACGTAGAGCTGATTTACATCAGCGAGTCCGCTGAAATCAGCCGTAGTGGGATCATCGACTTGCGAGAGTGTCCCCATCAACTGCCCGAATGAGGCATTCGCCGAATCGACATATTCCTGTACGGTGAGATCGGAGCCAGTGTCGTCTCCATTCTGGTCTCCATCAAGTGGAGTCTGGAGCTCCTCACAGGTGAAGATCGCCGCGGCAAATAGGACGGCCAATAGTGCGGCAAATATCCTGTTCATATACTCCTCCTTCTGTTTAGGTGTTGTATGATTCCGGTGTGCGTTGTGTGCAATGAGCGAAGCAGGGGAATGATCAATCTCCCCAGTGATAGTATGTAAAAGAAATAGTAATGCATCTCGTTGAGCCAGTTCCCTCTCCGATCCTCCCGTTATACGTATGGGGATTTACTTCAGGTTATTACACAACTCGGGTGTGGTAGAATTATCGAGGAGTTCCGCAACGGCATTTCCTCAGACGTCCACCGTCCATCGTTATGTCTTGTCGCATTTCTCATAACAGTGCCTTTTATATCGGCATGGATCAGTGGCACTTTAGTGACAAGAATCACATATAAGGAGCCGGTAATAGTATGAAAAAACAAAAGCTTATGAAAAGATCTGCAAAAAGATGCAAGCTTATTGCATAGATTTTCGGGATTTAGAATTTTTGGTGAGGCTGGTTATCCGGACAAAGAAAACATGAATCGGGTGGTTTTTGCGGAAATTCTTTTATGGCTATTAAATTGCCCCAGTTTCTCAGATGGCCCTGTGCATCGCCGCCCGGGTATGTTGGAAGACGGTAAGGAGAATCGTTCTCCAGGATGAAGCCACGCCGATGAGTCATCCCGACCGGAATCCCGCCGTCGTGCAGGCGCGATGGAGTGGAGGGATCTCTTCGTCACTGCTGATCCCGATCGTCTCAGACAAGTGCCCGCGCGACTCGCTGGTGCGCCGGGTCCGTCCGTGCCTGCCGCCAGATTCCTCGGCCCCCCGACAGGTCGGGGTCGCTCGAAATGACTCCCTGAGGTGGGATCATATGTATTCCAAAAGAAAAAAACTCCCGGAGTGTGTGGGTATGTACTCAGTTAACTTAATAGTCATAAAGTATTTTACATATGTGGCAATTTAGAATGCATCGAATTTGGGATATCGATGACGAGACTGTTCTGAGAATAGAACCCAGCTTGCATGTCCTGATCTATGTAATCTGCTTCCGATATGCGAAGGATCTCGACCATATGGTGCACTATGATCCTCGAGTCAGAGATCATATTCGAATCGGAGTGAAAACCGATTGCCTCCGAAATAGCGTCGTCCGGCTTTGAGAAACCCTTCACTGGGAGGAGGTTCTTCCACATATTCCGTGGAGATGGGAATATATTGCTGGATCATCGGGACACAGTTGAAATGGGGAGTAACGGGAATGCGCAGTTGCAGAAACAGGCGCAGCAGGTGGGTTCGACGGATATTGGTGTCTGATATCCGCAGCGTCTCCCGGCGAGGGAATCCCAAAAACAGAACATAGGTTCTGTAATCGAGCCGGTGAAATCTGATGGTAGTATAAGCGAGTTCTCCCCGATATGAAAAGGATGCCCGATGGGGTGCCCGGACGGTAATGGAATGGCTTCGTATCCTGAGTGATCCTTTACTATTTGCTGCGAATGTCGTGCCGAGGAGGTCGATTGCTTCTGCAGAGAACGGAATACTCCGAATCTGACCATAGATTGAGTGCTCGACAATTTCGTGATGAAACATGTATTGTAACCAGTGCCATCGAATCCCGGCTGCAAGTATTATATCCTTGAAATTGAGTCGGGTGAAATCGGCAAATTTGGTTTGATTGGTAAACCATTCGCTGTCGCCGTCGTAGGTGTGGACGGAGTAAGCCCCCGTCAAATCGACTTCCCGGAAGAAGGGAATTCTCAGCGTGATATTCCAGTCTCGCAGGTCGAGCGCGGTTGATTGAGTCTCACCGGGGGTTTGGACCGCAGTCGGCTGCCGAAGCCGACCGGTGGAGTATTGCAGGGTATATCCCAGTCGTTTGTTCCGGTGTGATGCGAGACTGAAGGTCGTTCTGTCTGTCGAAAAATAATCCCCAAACTCAATTGCGGAATCATACAGTTCGAATCGTGTCCTATGTGTGGTGGTTTGATGACTGTGGGAGATCTCCGGTTGAATCCAGGACATCCCCGACCACCGACCACCTCCCCAATAGTCGATGGTATTGGAAGTAGTGTTGTAGCCAATTTTTGCAGCCGTCAGAAAATTCGCCGGGAGGGATCGACTGAGGGACAGACTGGCGTGGGATCGTTCCAGGCGCGTATGTAACAGCTGGTAAGTGACCGGATGGGCAAGCACCCGGAGAGTCTGATAGGAATATTCTGCTCCGAACTTCCAGTTTCGATGTATCCGGTGTACCCGGGCATACCCGCGGGCGCCATAATATTCCTGAAACCGGCTGGTATCGTTCCATTCATGATACAAAGGCAGACCGCTCATATCGATGGAAATAGCTGTCCCTGTGGAGTCCTGGGGATGATCGGCCCAGAGTTCGCCTGCCGGTGCGGCAGTGGATAGCAGATTTGTGAAGATAGATTCCTGAGTGTAGATAGGGTGTGCATATATCAGATGGACCAGAAGGAAAAATAAAACAAGACGCGGGATCAGCGGATCCCGCGCCTCGTGTGGTTTGTTCTCAGGCTGCTTTCGCATTACATCAGTATTTCAGGTTCCCGGAGCGCTATGTTCTTATGCCCATCCGATTCCGGTATCGCTTGAGAGAGCAGTACCAATTTAATACAGAATGGGCGGATCACCAGGAACAAAATTCCGCATATCCTTGACCCAGGTATCTTCATTAATACCCATGTCCATGAAAATGGATTTCCAATCATCCTGGGTAAAGTTCGGGAACACGCCGTAGAATGTCCGGGATGGCTCGGTGCTCCAGGTATTTAACCAGTCAGGATAGTTGCTGGCATCCCAGATGGGCACCGGATAGTGAGTCTCGAATACCGCTGCTTTCACCTGATATTCCCAATGCACGTCGGTCATGACATCATAGGTGCCGCCTTCCGTGTAGTTCCCTATCCAGAAGACCCAGACATTGATACTCTCGAATTCCTGTCCTTCCGGCAGATCCATGGCCAGGAGCTGATCCATCTGGTTGTCCACTGCTTGTTCAAATCCCGGGATGGATTCGATATCGTTGTCCTGGACTATCCATGGATTGATTCCGGACTCCGGATTGAAGTCCAGGCCATATTGGAACAGATACTCTCCACCTTCAGATATACCTATAATGCCGGTCGCCCCGTCTTCGAGTGAGTCTCTCCCGGTGAAATATTCATAACTGGTATCGACGCCTGCCACAATATCATATCCCGGCAGCCAGGATTTGAAGTCTTCAATATCTGCAAATAACTGTCGGATATCCACGGTGATCATTTGATCATCAAGATCCCCCTGGGCAGTAACGGCTGGCTTCATCACCGGTTGTTCTCCGGAGTTGATCGGCACGTCTACCGGTCCGGAAAAAACAATGCGGACGCTGTCGATGGTTTGCCGGGCCACCACAATCTGGGGATCTGTTAAACCGGGTTGCCCTGCAATTTCCTCTTCTACACTCATAATGATATCATCGGCCTGATCATCGGTTTCATCACGCAGAAAGACCAACCCGGAATCGGCTTTATTGAGCATGCCGAAAATGCCGTCTAAGGCGGTGGACATCGCGCCCTCTCTTCGCAGGGTCATAAACGATCCGCCCGGTTCCAGTTGGCTGAACGCGGTGCTGTCATACGGTGACAGATTCACATTGTATGCTATCACCATGTTGCAGATGGTCTGAATTCCATGGAGGGCAGCATCGAACATATAGACCTCGGTCAGGTCGATTTCCCGCGGACTGGCGGCCTCATCCCCCTGCATCTCCGGGGTGACCTCAAACCGGAAGGAGTCCACCTCTTCCACGACCGAAAGGTTAGCGATTGCCGAGTTCACCCGCTCCAGAATGGTGGATTCGATGAGATTTTGCCACTCACCAAATTCGGGATAGTCCTGGGCATATTTAGGCAGACTGGTCATCGCTTTGAGATAGGTGACCGCCGAGAGTTGGGACCCGGATCGCAGCGCAAACGGATTGCTGTTGAATAATTGCGTGTGCCCGGTACCAACTTTGCTCATGCCCTCCTGGGAGTCTAACGATGTTCCAAACAAATCAGTAGTATCCATAAACGCTTCCCACCGGTTGATTTCTTCCACGAAGGCACTGCCGTCATCCACCAGCAACAGCAGCTCGGTCAACCCGGCTCCGAAATTGGCGCCGGCGTGCTGGGCATCTTCGGAAAGAGCCTGTTTATAGAGATCGTTCACCTGCTGCATTGCAGAGTAATCTCCGTCGAATGGCGGCTCCGGCGGATTACTGACCATTTGGGACATGAGCTTGCCCAGGGCTGTATTGGCTGAGTCCACAAGTTCCTGGGCAGTCTGGCTGGAGGTTGTCCCGTTCCCTTCCGTGGGAGTCTCGAGTTCTTCGCACGTAAAGAACGTGATCGTACAAAGTCCTGCCAGAAATAAAGCGTATAGACGCTTCATATATTTCCTCCTTCTGTCATATTATCGATTAAACAGAACTAACTTTGCCACCATTATATGAAATAAAATGCGGCAAATCTGTGATAGATATCATAATGTGTAGAATGTTTTTGAATCGCCACAGCCTGATGATTTTACATATCCGGATTGATAAAATCTGATTAGATTTAAATAAAATCCTCTTTTAATAAGATGATTCCGGTAATAATTATTATATTATCATGGTTCATTATCGGAATTTCAACCGATAGTCTGTTTGCATTGGGTATAGGAAACCACTCCCGTACCGGATTATCTCTTCATTTACATTGTATGGATTCCTAAAAATCGGCGGTGGTTGGGTCTTGTGAACGGCGGATTTATGAATAACCTTGGTTCGAGCAAAATCCCGTGGGAAATCATAATCACGGAATCGTCGGAGTCTATAGAATTTGCTTAATTCAGAGCACCGGACCGAGGGAACATTTTCCGGTAATGATGTCTTGAAAAGATAAAAAGGACTGAATAACTTTACGCCAATATGGCAGATTTTGAGCTTGTTTCAAAATACGAACCCAGAGGTGATCAGCCGCAGGCCATTGAGGAACTGACTGAACGGTTATACCGGGGCGATAAGCACCAGACTCTGCTTGGAGTGACGGGCAGCGGGAAAACGTTCACCATGGCCCACACCATCAAGAGATTTGGTCGTCCGACTCTGATTATCTCCCATAATAAAACTCTGGCAGCGCAGTTATACGGAGAGTTCAAAGCACTCTTCCCGAATAACGCTGTCGAGTATTTCATTTCCTATTATGATTATTATCAGCCGGAAGCATATTTACCGGTGACGGATACGTATATCGAGAAAGATTCTTCGGTCAATGAGGAGATTGATAAGCTCCGGCTGAAGGCCACCAGTTCACTGCTTTCCAGGGATGATGTTATCGTGGTTGCCAGCGTGTCCTGTATCTATGGAATCGGTTCTCCCAGGGAGTACCGGGACCTGATGGTGCGGATTGAAAAGGGGAAGGAGTATACACGAAAAGTACTCTTCTACAAGCTGGTGGATATCCATTATGCCCGCAACGATTATGATTTTCATCCGGGGACATTCCGGGTTCGGGGAGATGTGGTTGAAATTTTTCCGGCATATTCCAATGAAGCGGTTCGTCTGGAATTCTGGGGCGATCAACTGGAAGAGATCACGATTGTCGACCCCACCACCGGTGAAATTCTGGATACCCGGGATCGGATGTTTATCTATCCGGCGAAACATTTTGTGACCAGCGAAGAGAACATGAAGCGGGCAATCAAGGAGATCCGGGCGGAACTGGAGGAGCGGCTGATTGATCTGCGGAACCAGAACAAACTGCTGGAAGCCCAGCGATTGGAACAGAGGACCAACTTCGATCTGGAAATGATGGCGGAATTAGGCTATTGCAATGGTATTGAGAATTACTCCCGGCATATTTCCGGCAGAGAGCCCGGCGAGCGCCCTTTTACCCTGATTGATTTTTTCCCGGGCAATTTTCTGACCATCATTGATGAATCCCATGTCACCCTCCCGCAGGTCCGTGGGATGTATAACGGCGATCGCTCCAGGAAAGAAACGCTGGTCGAATATGGCTTCCGTCTCCCCTCGGCGCTGGATAACCGGCCCATGAAATTTGAGGAGTTCGAGGAGGCCATCGGGCAGCGGTTGTACATCTCGGCAACCCCCGCTCCGTATGAGCTGGAACAGTGCGAGGGGGTGGTTGTGGAGCAGATTATCCGTCCGACCGGATTAATGGATCCGGAGGTGGAAGTGCGGCCCACCGAAGGGCAGATCGATGACCTGATCGACGTAATCACCGAACGGACGGCGGAGAACCAGCGGGTATTGGTCACCACCTTAACCAAGCGGATGGCAGAGGATCTGTCCGAGTATCTCAGGAACATGAATCTCCGGGTGCGGTACCTGCACTCCGAAATTGACAGTGTTGAGCGGGTCTCGATCTTACGCGATTTGCGGCTTGGTGAATTCGATGTGCTGGTGGGGATCAATTTACTCCGGGAAGGATTGGATCTCCCGGAGGTGTCTCTGGTGGCTATCCTGGATGCTGACAAGGAAGGCTTCCTCAGATCGGAGCGGTCACTCATGCAAACTGCGGGGCGGGCCGCCCGGCACAAGAGCGGGAAGGTGCTGTTCTATGCCGACACGGTCACCGACTCCATGCAGAAAGTCATCGATGAAACCAACCGGCGCCGGCGGATCCAACACGAATTTAACGTGGAGCATGGAATCGAACCGGAGTCCATTGTAAAATCGGTGGATGAAGTCTTTGGCTCCACTGCGATTGCGGATTCCCGGGCACCGGAGCCGGTCAGGAAAGTGGCGGATGTTTCGGAAAAGTATTCCAGGGATATCGATGCCATGAACCTGTTGGAGATGCTGCGGCAGGAAATGCAGGAGGCGGCCGAGAACCTGGAGTTCGAGAAGGCGTCCGTGCTGCGGGATGAGGTGAAAAAACTGGAAAAAGAATTCGGAATCTCCAAGGAAAAATCCATTTTTAACCTGGAGAGGGGATCATGAAAATACTCATTGTCGGGTCCGGCGGGCGAGAGCATACCATCGCCTGGAAGCTTGCCCAGAACCCGGAAGTCACCGATTTATATGTTGCGCCGGGGAATGCCGGTACCGCTGCCCTGGGTACGAATGTCCGGATCGATCCTTCCGATCTGGAAGGACTGAAAAATTTTGTGAAAGAAAACAGTGTGGATTTAACTATGGTCGGCCCGGAGCAGCCACTGGTGGACGGCATCGTGGACGCGTTTCAAAATGAGAATCTCTCCATCTTCGGCCCCAGGCAGAATGCGGCTCAATTGGAGGGCAGCAAAGCCTTCGCCAAGGATTTTATGCATCGCCATAACATTCCGACGGCTGGTTACCAGACATTTTCCGACTATGAGAAAGCGCTCACCTACCTGCACACATTGTCTCCTCCTCTTGTTGTGAAAGCAAGCGGTCTGGCGGCCGGGAAAGGGGTCATTATTTGTCATACGCAGGAGGAGGCGGAACAGACAGCGCATGAGATCATGGTTGATCGAAAATTTGGCGCGGCGGGCGCCGAGGTGGTTATTGAGGAATTCCTGGACGGGGAAGAACTCTCTATTATCGCAATTACTGATGGCAACGCATATAAGTTGTTGGTTCCCTCCCAGGATCATAAACCGGTCTACGATGGCGACGAGGGACCGAACACCGGGGGCATGGGAGCCTACGCTCCCGCTCCGGCAGCCACTCCCAACCTGATCAGAGAAGTTGAGGAGAAGATTATCGTTCCTACTCTGCAGGGGATGAA
>DATFLS010000514.1:0-3803 GCA_035267465.1 bacterium | reverse complement strand
TGACAACTCGCGCGACAGCATTCTGTGAAAAAAAGCGGCTGCCTCCTTTCGTGTAAAACTGAGTTCATCCACCCGAATTTCAGTGATCTGGCGCTGACTGCGTAACCGCGCCAGAGAAATCGGTGGATCGGCGCGGGAAGCAACATACAAATGAACCTGTTCCGGCAAATGCTCGAGCATGGCCTCGAGGAGAGCATGAATTTGGTTGTTTTCAATCACATGATAATCATCCAGGACCAATGCGCATGCTGCCTGCACCGTATCAAGTTCATTCATAAGGTTCAACAACAGTGATTTCAGCGGGGGATGCCGCGGAGAGCGTAACATATATAGTATCGACTCACCGATACCTTCCTGGATCTGCTGTAATCCCGCCAGGAGATATGCAAAAAACTGGAGAGGATCATTATCAGAAGGATCAATAGAGTACCAGCCAACCCTGATCTGCTTCTGATGTATCCATTCGCTCAGTACCGTGGTCTTTCCAAACCCCGCCGGCGCAGATATCAACGTAAGCCTGGTATCAAGGCCTTTATCAAGGCGTTCAACCAGCCGGGAGCGAGATACCACATCTTGCCGGACAGGTGGGATATGGAGTTTGGTAGACAGCAAGGGGAAGTCATCCATTACTTGGTCTCCCCCGGATGATGACATATTATGACATGGAGATTGAGATAGTACTCCGAACCAGCTGAATAATTCATATTTACGGGTTTTCTAAGATCGAGCCTTCATTCCGGTGTGAATTTATCTCCTCATTTCAACGGTTTCAACGCACACAAATTCTTTAGGAACATAAATTCTTCTCACCAGAATGCACCTGTCTTCACAGGTTTATGTCACATTTGAAGGTTGTAGCTATGCTGCTTCAGTGTATGCGGTATCTGCTTTTACAGAAAAATATACTTCTATTCCCGAATTTATCAACCGGAATAAATAGAAGCATCTATCACTTAAATTTCTGAATGAACACAGGTAAAGCCCGCCGGCAGCAACTACCTCCTTCAGGATATTCTTTTATTCGAACCAGGCGGACTCCGGGTATTTTTCCTTGAAATAATCCACCGGATTTTGCAGGGTATAGGTGTACTGATCCAGCGCCAGTGATCGATCACTGATGAGCTCGAAGGTTTGGGCTGCCATAACCCGCGGCGCCCGGTCGATGAGGAAATAGTGGATACTCGTATTAATCACCTTGCTGTCCTCTTCCATGGGCCAGTCTCGGACGATATAGTTCAGTTCCCGGTCGGTCATCCGGAAGATCTTGCGGCCCGCCTCCCATTCGGCGGCCACCCGCATGGTCTGTCCGACGCCAATAGTGAACTCAATCCCTTTGACGATATACGCTCCCGGAGGTACATTCTGTAACATAAAGTACCCGTTTTCGTCCGTATACACCCGATACCCCTCCCGCTGTTCTTCGCCATCTTGGGTCGTTTTCCCCACAACTACTACCTGAATACCTTCCCGGATAGGCCGGTAATAATCATCATAGCCGGCATTCTCAACCAATATGGCACCCACCACGGTACTCATGCCGGGTTCCGGTTCTTCCAGGGTGAATTGTCTTCCCATTTGAGTTGTGCCACAGCTGACAAGAAAAATCCCGATCGCGATGAAGCCGAAGAGATAGCGCAGTTGTTTCATTTTGTACCCCCTTTTCCTTGGGCAATTACAGTTAACCGTATATGCTGCTTTTGCTTTCTGCCTCAGATTCGTCCATACCTAGACTGTGGCTCATGACAACGATTGTGATGTCTGAAATGTAAATGTACTGCTGAGTCACTGCAAATGAAATTCTCCCATGAGAGGAAAAGGGCCGAGATCGGCAGAATCATTCGCGGTATATGAAACCGTCGTCCCGATGACACTATCTGTGGAAGCGGACGCTGCCGGCAGCTTTTGAGACGCCATAATATCCGGGGCAACACTGGCCCGTCGGATGTAAGGGTGCTACAGCTGGGGCTGGAGTTTTTGCATTTCTTCCGAGATGGTCTCCATCAGATCATCAAATGGATCAATAAATTTTTGGACGCCTTCGTCGACCAGCCGGGTAGTGACGTAGTCCAGGTCGATTCCGACATCCCGGAGTGTCCGGAGCACTTCATACGCATCTGTGACATCTTCTTCGATAGTATTGGCCTTGAGTGCGCCGTGATCTGCGAAGGCATCGATTGTATGATCCGGAAGCGTATTCACCGTGTCCGGTCCAATCAGGGAATCCACGTAACGCACATCGTTATACTCTGGGTTCTTGGTGCTGGTGCTTGCCCAGAGCGGGCGCTGTACCCGGGCGCCTTTCTGCCCCAGGAGCTGCCAGCGAGCACTTCCGAAAATCTTCTTAAAGCGTTGATAGGCCACTCTGGCGCTGGCGATTGCCACTTTCCCGAGCAGGGCTTCGGCCATCTCAGAAAATTCCGTGGGGCGTCCCGGCGGCATCCGGTGCTCCAGGAGTTCATCGACCAGAACATCGATCCGGCTCAGGAAAAACGACGCGACCGACGCAACATCCTCCGGAGATTTCCCCTCCGCAGCACGGCGCTCCAGCGCCCGGATGTAGGCTCGCGCCACGGCTTCGTACGCATCGATGGAAAAGAGTAATGTGATATTGATATTCACACCTTCGTAAAGCATCTGCTCTATCGCAGGCACGCCGGCCGGGGTCCCGGGAATTTTAATGAAGCCATTCGGTCTGTCCACAGCCGCAAACAAGCGTCTCGCTTCTTCGATGGTTCCTTCCGTGTCATGTGCCAGATAGGGCGACACTTCCAGGCTGACATACCCATCTTTGCCCTCCGTCTCATCATAGACTGATCTCAGTATATCGCACGCATCCTGCACGTCCTTCACCACCAATGCTTCATAGATGTCTCCCACGGATTTTCCCGACCCCGCCAGGTGCTGCATCTGATCATCGTAGGCATCGCTTGTCGATATCGCCTTGTTAAAAATTGCCGGGTTGGAGGTGATGCCGCGCAATCCCTGTTTCTCCACTCGATCTGTCAATTCACCGCCCAGAATCTTTTGGCGGGTCAGATTATCCAGCCAGTAACTCTGCCCGTAATTAATGAGCTCCTGTAATCGCTTCATATGCTGACTCCTTCGTTCCTTGGTTAGTCAATTTCGTGTAATTTAAAAATAACATGCAAATGGCGATTTATCAAAAGCGGCCGGGTGACCATTCACCCGGCATTTTCATTGTGTTTTCTATTGTATCTTCTGAATAAATAAAACAAATTAGCTGAAAAAAGAGAGTCGATTATGTGTACCATGAAGCATCCGATACTTATCCTGAGCATACTTTCGATGTTCATCATTGCCTGCGCATCTGTTCCCATCACCGGGCGCCGGCAGCTAAACCTGATTCCGCAAACCCAGTTGTTGTCCACCAGTTTTCAGCAGTACGACTCATTTATGGCTGAACATAATCCCAGCGATGACCGGGAGCACGCGCAAATGGTCAGGCAGGTGGGAGAACGAATTCAGGGAGCGGTGGAACGCTATTTCATCCAGCACAATCTGTCCGCTCGCCTCCAGGGGTATGAGTGGGAATTCAATCTGGTGAAGAGCCGGGAAGTGAATGCCTGGTGTATGCCGGGCGGGAAAGTGGTGGTGTATGAAGGCATTCTTCCGATTGCCCGGGATGAAGCGGGACTGGCGGTGGTCATGGGACACGAAATAGCCCACGCTGTCGCCGAGCACGGCAATGAGCGAATGAGTCAGGGATTATTAACACAGCTGGGCGGGTTGGCGCTCTCTGAAGCCCTGGAGCAGAAACCGGAAACCACCCGGCAGCTCTGGAT
>DATFLS010000513.1:0-12007 GCA_035267465.1 bacterium | reverse complement strand
ACCGTTCAGCGCGAACCGCCAGTTCATCTTTGGGTTTGATTAATGAACTCACCAGGATCTGATCCAGGGTCTCCCGCTGAATTTTCTCCTGCAGAAATGCCAGATCCACGAACAGATAGTTATCCCAGTAGGACCCGGTGCTCAGCGTGCCGGCAACGGAGAGGGTATACTCAGTGCCGTTCAACTGCAGTGTGAGGGGAGAAAGGACATCCGTCTGCGCTCCAACCACCACCTGTCCTTTGCCCGGGATTTCACCTTCATAGCTCCAGCCCGTAAAAGTGAGCAGCCCTGCCTGGAAGGTCTCTGATTCCACAGAGAGGGTTTGTTGGAACCAGGTGCCCGCAACCGGCAGGGAAGTTCCGTTTATCTCCACCTCGGATTCCTGAACCGGAGTTAGTGCGGCAATATTATTTCGCCAGAAATGCTCTTCGGATTTCAGGGCCCGGAGATCGTCGATGTGCAGCTGACTGGTTGCCACGATAGATTGTTGAGGCTCCACTACCATATTGGGCACCCCGCTGAGTTCCAGGGCCATCCGGGACTCGGCATTGAAGTACAATGCGGTCAGAACCACCAGCAGAACGGAAGCCACCGACAGCGTGAGCGTCAATGAGAGAAACCTGGATTTCCTTATACTCACAGCGCGTCCGGCCAGCCGGAACAAAAAAGAAAACATGGTTATTCCCCCCAGGCAGTGTTCACTTCGTCCACCGCCACTTTGATAGAGTCGGCGGTTTCGGTGTAGTCAATGACCCGGGGATTGCATCCGCCGGGATTGCCCACCGTGCCAATTTCGATGGGGGCCCCGCAGTTCAGGCAGATCAGCGTTTCGCCGTCGTAGCCGTATCCGGTGGGCGGGCAGATATAGCAATAATCCAGGGCGACGTGAGGGTCGCCGGCATCATCAACGGCAACCATGATCCGTTTCCCCTGGTATTGATACCGGTGCAGTCCCTCCACGTGCGGTTTGGCGATGGAAATGGTGCCCAGGTGTGCTTCGACGGTCGCCGGAGGCGGGACGGCCACATCCGATGCGATAATGGTCGGCGTGAGCAGAGTCACCATAGCGATGGTTACCACCGAAGCCAGGGACACCTTCGTGTATTTCTCCTTCATGAAATCGTACTGGGCCTTCCGGCGTTCGGCGGGCTTCAGGGATTCGTATTCCGGCCGGGGACTGGTCAGGAGGTCATACAGGACGGTAGTCACCAGCGCCAGCAGCATAATCGCGATGATACTGGCGCTGGTCGAAGCTTTGGACAGGAAACCTACCACAGTGAGTATTCCTTCGGTAGACGGCAGGAGTTCCGTTTCGAAAAACTCGTGAAATCCGTTGGCGATCAGGTGAAACACCAGCACGCCCAGAATGACGGCGGTGACGTTGAAGAACCTTTTCAGATTGATCCGGGCTGTTCCCCGGAGGAATACGAATCCGAACAGCAGCGCCAGCGTAATTCCCAACAGGCCGCCGGCGAAATTCTCCACCGGAGTGGAACCTGAGAGCAGCAGGCTCTGCAGAAAAATGACCGTTTCAGCGCCTTCCCGGAAAACCATCACAAAAGCCACTGTCGCCAGGGCAAGCCCGCTGGTGGAACGGGAGAGTTTCTGCTCGATCTCGCCCTTGAAATGCCGGGCATGCCGCATCATCCAGATGGTCAAAGAAGCCACCAGAATCCCGGCGATGAAGAACAGAATCCCTTCCGCCACCTCATTCTCGGGATTGATACCCAGGCTGGACAACACGATCGCCAGCAAGACACTTAATCCCACGGCGATCATTGCGCCAGTGTAGACGAATTTCTTCTTTGGTGATTCATCGGTGCGATCCAGGTAAGCCGCCATAATAAACAGGACCAGAATGGCTTCGATGGATTCACGGAGGGTGATACCGGCTGCTTCAATCATGGTTGTTGCTCCTTATATATTATAAAATGTGCGAGTCCACGTTTGGGACTCATCGACTGCGACACATGTTGCCTGAAACAAATTCATCACTACCAATTGAACTGTCTATCCAACCTCTTTAATTGTAATTGAGACTTATTCTCAATTAGTTGCTGGTAATTTAGAATACGAATTCTGGGAATGCAAGACGGTTTTTTAAAGCCACATCATTGGGGTGAGAACAGGCGCACCCCGGAATTCGAACCGAGGCGTTCTCGAACAGACACTAACATCTGCGTGAAGTATCAATTGTCAGAGACCGGAGATGGCCATCGGCGAAAAGCCAATTCCAGCTTGACAATCTGTGCAAAGGAATCTATATTCATCCCTAATGATGAGTACAACAATCATCAAATATCATCCGAACATATCTCTTGAGAAAATTTTCTCTCCGGAGACCTGCTTGAACGCTTGCTGTATCTGTTGTGGGCGGGAACGCTAACACCCGTCCATCCGTACATTTCCATCTTTCGTAAATCATTGGTGTCATTTCGTGGGAAGCCTGATCGTATGGTCATGTTGCGGTATATGACTTACTGGCAGGTTTCTCACAAATAGTCGGCCTGTAAGCCCGGATACAGAGCAGGCCGGAGATTTTTATTATTCTATCCATTCATTAAGGGGAGGAAAAGATGAACACAAAGACGGCACAGAAGAGTTGCATGACTTTAAATATCGATAACTATAAAGCATTCATAGAACAGGTAAGGGAAGATCCGAAAGCAGGGCAGGTTCAATTCTCGGCAAAGACCGAATGGCGGGACGGAACCATCACCCGCACGGTAGCCCGGGACAGAGAAATTCTGGCAGATGAACCCGAAGCATTGGGAGGACAGGACAGCGCTGCTGATCCGGTGGAGCTGTTACTGGCTTCTCTGACCAGTTGTGTTTCCATCGGACTGGTCACGCATGCCGCCAATCAGGGCATTGATTTCGACGACTTTGAAATAGAAATCACCGGAGCTCTGGATCTCCGGGGCTACCTGGGGCTGGACGAGGACACCCGGCCCGGATATACCAGTATCGATTACACGGTTCGTGTGAAAAGTGATGCTGACCGTGACACGCTTGAAAACCTATTAAGCAATGCAGAACAGCACTCGCCCATGTTCGATAACATTCTGAACGGCGTCCCCTTGAATTCAACACTGGAGGTGATATAATGGCAATGGAACAGGTATTGAAACGGGAACACCCCGGTACCGGTACCACACGGTCGGCGGGATCAGAAGCGAGAAAGGCAAAAACGATTCCCCGTCCGCTGGTCCAGGCGAACAGACTCTTCCTGGTACTGACTATCGGAGTGGCTTTAATTGTGCATGAAGCGCTGCTGATCATTCCCCTGCTCACAGGAATCACCAGCCTGATTTTTCGCTGGAATCCGGTGATTGTATTCGGGAAACGGTTCCTTCGGAGGCGACCATCGGACTATCGGAGGGAAGATCCGCTGGATCAGCGGTTCAACCAGACACTGGCCACCGGACTGCTGGGACTGGCCGTTGTATCGTTCGCCCTGGGTGCGCCGGTTGTGGGATATATCGCCAGTGGAATGGTGATCCTGGCAGCCGGGGTGGCGCTGTTGGGGTTCTGTGTCGGCTGCTATATCCGGTTCCGCATCCGGCAGTGGAAGCATACAAGAAATCAACCTTCCGTACCTTCATAGCAATGACGATCCGAGGGATGTCATCCCCGGGAAAGATGGCATCCCTCGAAACTGCGATTATGGGTTGAATGTGAAATACACCATCTATCTTGATTCCATATTTTGAACCGGCTGCGTGGAGGGGCTGAAAGAAGCCTTCAAGCGCCTGGATGGCGTGAAAGATGTCCGGTTCGACTGGACACAGACGGCGTTCATAGTGGAGGCTGCATCTGCCATCCGGAAGTATCAGCAGCGTTTTTCTGCACTGGTTGAGAATTGGGAACATTATAGTTATCAGGTGAAGAACATTGAAACGTCTCAGAATTAACCCTTTCTTCTGAATCGGTGAAGAAGTTGTATACCTGGTTGACCTCGCTTGCCGGGGGGTGGTTATCATATCCCTGGACTGCCTTGCGACCGACTTGCCAGAGCGAGCTAAAAAATCTTTGGACATCAGCAGATTGTACGCCAAATTTACACATATACGAAAT
The DNA here is from genome assembly GCA_035267465.1 of bacterium. Taxonomy (GTDB): domain Bacteria; phylum Fidelibacterota; class JAANXI01; order JAANXI01; family JAANXI01; genus DATFLS01. Next base: position 7,930 of record DATFLS010000513.1, on the reverse strand, counting down.
GAGAGTTTATACAACCTCTTTAGAAATGAAACGGGGCATGCGGAATGTCTACAACTAACATCGGGATGTGTGAGTTCTGTGATCAGACCTTTAGCGCCCGGGGAATGACCCGGCATCTGCAGGCGTGCAGTCCAAGGAAGGAGCAGCAGGCTGTAGAAAAGAAGGCTGGCAGGACAGCACAATTGCATCACCTGAAGGTGGCCGGAAAATACTATCCGGAATACTGGATGCACCTGGAGATGGCCGGCGAAAGCAGCCTGGCGAACCTGGATCGGTTTCTCCGTGCGGTCTGGTTGGAATGCTGCGGCCATTTGAGCGAGTTTCGAACCGAGACCACGGATTATAGGGATACTGAGTTCATTGAAGAGGAAGATCCCTTGTTCCCTGCTTTCGGGGCATATCGAAGAAAAACGGCCTCGATGAATGTACCGCTGGCACGGGTCTTCGAAACCGACGAGGCGCTGGATTACCAATATGATTTCGGCAGCACGACCCATTTACGCATTGAGGTAAAAGACCTCCGAACCGGTGTGGCGCCGGAGAAAGGCATCCGCATCATGGCCCGGAATATTCCGCCGGAATTTTCCTGCACAGTCTGCGGAAAACAAGCGGCAGCGATTTGCGTGGAATGTCAGTGGATTGTGGATAATCCGTTCTATTGCGATTCGTGTGCCGAAGATCCCGCAAAGCACGCCTGTGACGCCGGCTATGATATGATGCTGCCGGTGGTGAATTCGCCACGGATGGGCGTTTGCGGGTATTGCGGTCCGTCTTCACCGGAGCCGGACGGCTGGCGCATGGTGTAACCGCAGTTCCCCAGGGCGGTGCCCCGGGCTATTATCTCTCGCCCCGTTGGGGCTTGGTATCAGGATATTCCTGTTCCTTGCCCCGTTGGGGCAAGGTTTCGGGATCGAGGATTGCCGATGCCGATTGCTGCAAGCTCGCGACAAGCCCCAAGGGGCGAAATGCACCAGCGAAGGGCGGAGGGATATGAAAGCCCCATATCCCAAAGCCCCAACGGGGCGAGAGACGTCCATCAATCCCAAACGCAGCGTTCATCATATTCCACATCATATTTTCTTAAAAATGCGATATATTCTTCCTGAAACGTTCTCCTGTGGTGGTGTTCTTCCTGATTGGCGATGTAGGCTTTCAAATCATCGATATTGGATTGTCCGATACCGAAGGCCGCATATCCGTGTTGCCAGTAGAATTTTTGGTACAGTGTACCCTGGGTTTTGACCCATTTCGAGCTGCTCTTTTTGACCTGTTCCACCAGTTTTGCCACAGTTATTTTTCTGGAAATAATGGACAGGGCGTGGATGTGATTTTCGGTTCCGTTAATAATGAGCGCCGGGGATTCGTGGGCGCGAAATATGCCTGCCATGTATTTGTACAATTCTGCTTGAATTTCCGATTTGATAAACGGATGGCGGTCTTTTGTACTCCAGATGAAATGGATGGGGATGCTGGCCAGGCTTTGTGGCATGGGCTTCTCCTTTCCTGTGGTTGTTTTTTCTTCCGCCCCGTTGGGGCTTGGTTATCAGGATGTTCCCGTTCCCCAGGGCGGTGCCCCGGGCTATTATCTCTTGCCCCGGTGGGGCAAATTTATGCGGTGACCGATTTGACTGTTAGGGCGGACCATTTCTCATTTTCCGCCGCGCCGAATCATTCCACTACCTTGCCCCCTGATTCCCCCTGTAAAGCAATTCAAATTCGTGAATAATTCAGGTTGTCTCAATTTTTTCCGTATTTCCCCTTGACTCCGTACCAAGGTACAGGGCTTATATTAAGACAGAGATACAAGAGAACAGCAACAGAGAACCCTGCGGGAAGGATACGGAGTTATGCCTGAGGTCAACACCCCATCTGATAACCGATCCAAGCTGGCGAGTTTTCTGGCGCTGTTCACCTCCACCGGGACACTGCTCTGCTGTGCGCTGCCGGCTGCCGTTTCCGTCGTAGCCGGCGGTGCAGCAGTGGTGGGGCTGACCAGCGCTTTCCCCTGGCTGATTCCCCTGTCCCGGAATAAGGAGTGGTTCTTCCTGGGATCGGGACTGATGATCGCCACCAGCGGTGTCCTGACTCTACGCCCGAAGGGCAAAGTGGCCTGCTCCATTACCGGAGGACAGGGCTGCGAGGTGGCAGGAACGCTCACCAAATTCATGTTCTGGTCCGCAGCCGGGATATGGACAGTGGGGGCGTTTGCCGCGCTTGCATTGACGCCGATTCTGCGACTACTCAGCGTATAACATCCGAACTAATTCTCAGGAGGACAAACAGAATGCAAAGTAAGGACAAAGAATTCTGCAGAGAACACTGCGCCGACCTTATACGAATATTTCAGGCTTCCGGGGTTGTGCTTGCTCGCCATCGGTATCTGCGTTCCAGGTAAGACGCTGTTTGCCCACGAACCTCTTTTCGGGGTGGGGCCCCGCACCTTCTGGAAGGGCGGCTTCGGGTTCGAAGTTGGGGTTGAACAGCGGGCGCTTCCCGCCGACCATCACTGGGTTCCGGGATATCATGCTATTTACGGAATCACCGAAGACTGGGCGGTTTCCCTAAAGGAGGCCGTGTATCTTATTAAAGAAAGGAGGCAACAATGAAGCGCAACCTAATCCGAAGCCGGGTCATTTCTCCTTCTCTCTTGCCGGAATATCAAACAGAAATCTGCAACACGAGTTTAAAAACTGAATTTATAATACAGCACTTATCCCATGATAAATGAGAAGGCCAAAACGCTGTTTCTCACGGATCTCTCTTCTGTGGCTTTCGCTCTCCCCTGGTGCTGTATCATCCCGGCGGGGCTTTCCTTCCTGGCCGTCTCATTCACCGCCGCCGGACGAATCTGGCTGGGACAGCTCACCTGGGTATTTCTCCCGCTGTCCATCCTGTTTCTGGCACGGGCCATCTGGCTGAATCTGATCAGGCGACAGGGAGCTTCCTGGACGCGCTGGGTCACGGCTGGTTCCACTCTGCTGGTGATAATGCTCTGGATTTTTCGGTACGGAGAGAGTATTGTCAAATTGATTGGGTAAGTGATCGAGTGACTGATTAAACGATTGATTGTCCCGCGGGGACTCATTTGGAGTCATGATTGATTGGGGGCAACGGACAAGTGCCGATTTTTTCCAATCAGTCAATACTCCACTCAACCCAAAGAAAAACAAGTAACGGCTTAAAGACCGTGGTTAGACGGGTTTAAGCCGTGAACGATAAGGTGAATTCGATGAGAGAGGACACAGTATGCCAACTTATAAAATCGGTGAGGCGGCGGAGAAAGCGGACGTGCACAAGGAAACCCTCCGGTATTATGAGCGCCGGGGATTAATTCCCGAACCGGAGCGCCGCCGATCCGGCTATCGTATCTTCACTGATGAACATATCGAACGGATTCGGTTCATCAAGCGCGCTCAGGAGCTGGGATTCACCCTGAAAGAGATCGAGGACCTGTTGACCCTTCGGGTGGATGAGACCACCACCTGCGCCGATGTCCGGGCCCGGGCGGAGACCAAACTCACAGACATCGAGGACAAGATCGCCGAACTCCAGCAAATTAAACGCGCATTGCAACAACTGACGAACCTCTGCCAGGGTGAAGGACCTACCAGCGAGTGCCCGATTCTGGATGCGATGAAGGGATCTTCCTACGCAAACAATGATGACATGAGATAAGTGGACAACCGAAAGAACTCCCGAACCTGGATAAGGTGTATTGATTTTTCATATATATAATTATATAATAATATAACAATATGATGATTAAAAATAGCCGAAAATCCGGATAATTAATCGGAAGGATGCCGAGCGATGATCACCTCCGTTGATCCCCAACTCCTGCAGCTCAAGGCAAAACTATTCCGGGGATTTGCCGATCCCTCCCGCCTGTCCATTCTGGAAGTGCTGCGGAGCGGGCCGTATACCGTCACAGAAATCGTTGATATGACGGGACTCAGTCAGCCGAATGTCTCCAATCATCTGAGCTGTCTGCGGGACTGCGGCTTGGTCATCGGTGAACAAAATGGACGCCAGGTCTATTATCAAATTACTGATGACAGAGTGCATACCATGTTACAATACGGGGAAGAGATCCTGGCGGACTCGGCCAGAGGAGTATATGAATGCACAAGATACACGACAAACAACAAATAAACAGGGATTCCCTGGAAATCCTTGAATTTCCGGTGAAGGGGATGGACTGTGCCGGCTGCACCCGAACGGTCGGCCAGGCGCTGAATGCCCTGCCCGGGGTTGACTCGGCAGAGGTCTACCTGGTCTCGGAAAAAGCGGTGGTCAGGCTTCAACCCGGCCGGGTAACCACAGCAGAGATACGCAAAGCCATAGAAGACAGCGGATACGAAGCAGAACTGCGCGAGGAACAGGAGCAGACTCAACGCCAGGAACAGAACGACGCGTTCGGCAGACGGATTTTCCGCTTTTTCGGATTGCTGTTTGGTGCGGTACTCCTGGTGGTCGTACTGGGGGAATGGATGGGACTGCTCCAATCGTTTACCGATATGATCCCGGCACCGGTGTGGCTTGGACTCGTCGCCGTCGCCGGATATCCGGTGTTCCGCAACGTGATCCAGGCGGCACTGAAGGGCCGCATTATTTCCCATACGCTGATGACCGTCGGGGTGATTGCCGCCATTGCCGTCGGCGAGTGGGCTGCGGCACTCATTGTGGTCTTCTTCATGCGGGTGGGAGAGTATACGGAACGCTTTACCGCTGAGCGCGCCCGCCGGGCAGTGAAAGACCTCACCTCCCTTGCACCGCAACAGGCGCGGGTCGAACGGGACAGAACCGAAGTTGAAGTGCCCATCTCGGAAGTCAGGGTCGGCGAGACCGTCGTCATCCGGTCCGGTGAGAAAATCCCGGTGGACGGGGAAGTCGTTTCCGGGCACGCTACGGTGGATCAATCCACCATTACCGGCGAATCCATGCCCGTTGAGGTGTCCGAAGGCAGTACGGTGTTCGCCGCCACGCTGGCCCAACTGGGCAGTCTTCGGATCCGGGTATCCGCGGTGGGCGAGGAGACCACCTTCGGCCGGATTATTCAGCTGGTGGAGGAAGCCGAGGCCAATCGAGCGGATGTACAGAACTATGCCGACAAGTTTTCCGGATATTATCTGCCCATTGTCGCCGGAATTGCCGGGCTCACTTATCTCCTCAGCAGCAATGCGCTGGCGACGGCTGCGGTGCTGCTGGTGGCATGCTCCTGTTCCTTCGCGCTGGCCACGCCGGTGGCGGTGTTAGCCACTATCGGTGCCGGTGCAAAGAACGGCCTCCTCATCAAGGGCGGAAAATACCTGGAGGCACTGGCGCAGGCGGAGGTGGTCCTGGTGGATAAAACCGGGACGCTGACGCTGGGAAAGCCCCGGATAACGGACATTCTGAGTGTAAATGGAGTACCGGAATCCGAACTACTCACCTACACTGCCACGGCAGAGCACGATTCAGAACATCCGCTGGCCGCGGCGGTTCGCACGGCTGCCTTTGATCGTGAACTGGAGATTCACCCCCCGGCTGATTTTGAGGTGCTGCCGGGCCAGGGGATCCGGGCGAAGATCGACGGGAAAACGATAACAGTGGGCAGTCGCCACCTGGTGCCGGAGCACGTTACAGTTCCGCCGGAGGCGGACGCGCTGGAATCCCGGGGCAAAACGCTGCTCTGTGTGATGCAGGATGACGACCTGATTGGTATTCTGGCCGCGTCCGATACGGTGCGCCCGGAGGTACCGGACGCCATACACGCTCTCAAGTCCATGGGTATAAAACATATCGAACTGCTGACCGGGGACAATGAACGGACTGCCGCGGCCCTGGCCACGCAGATTGACATCCCTTGCCAGGCCGAATTGCTGCCGGCTGAAAAAATCGCCGTGGTGAAACAGTATCAATCGGACGGCTTCAAAGTAGTTATGATCGGAGACGGAATAAACGATGCGCCGGCCCTGGCGCAGGCAGATGTGGGGATCGCCATGGGAGCCGCCGGTACCGACATTGCTCTGGAATCGGCGCATATCGCCCTGATGCATGACGACTGGCGACTGGTTCCCCGGGTGTTTCAAATGGCCCGGCGGACCATGGGTGTCGTCAAAGGGAATCTCGGATTTACCGGAATCTACAACTTGGCCGGCCTGACGTTTGCCGCGATGGGATTCCTTCCGCCGATACTGGCGGCCGCCGCCCAGTCCCTGCCGGATCTGGGCATCCTGGCTAATTCGTCCCGGTTACTGAAACAGAAGTAAGGGCACCGTTTCTCCGGCGACATCCTGTTTCTCCATACCGCCTATTATAGATCCCGGGACAAGGTTATCTCTCACTTTCTCCTGAGATACTTTGGTTGTCATAAAGATCTTTGCCCTGGTCTTCAATGGTAATTGTCCTGGGGAACAGGAGGTTATTCTCCAGATGCACATGTTCTTTGGTTCTGGCATCGAACTCCTGCAGCGAAGCATACAGCGCCCGGTAGGTGTTGCAGGCGTCCTGGGGCGGGGTGTAGCCGTTGCTCAGCTCCTCCATTTTCGCCAGCCCATCGCCTGTATGCTCGTGATCCCCCTCCAGTTCTTCCAGGAGTTCCGGGACGGATCCGAACACTGGTGATGGCACTTCGTCCGATGCCTCTCCCGCTTGCACCAGCTGTTTAATATACGGGAACAGCATGAGTTCTTCCCGCTGCATATGCCGGACCATCTCCCCGCTGAGTTCATGCCAGACTTCCGCTATCTCGCGGGTCTCCGGGTGCCGGTCCCCGTGCACCCGGGCAACTTTATTCGCAAACTGAGTGATCTGCGGGATGACCCGTTTGGCGTAGGTATGATGCTGGTTCACGATATAATCGGCCAGGAAGTCCGGGGCCCATTCGGTATAGTTTTCCACCGGCCCGTTCGAGTTGCCAATCTCCGCCAGCTCACTTGCCACAGTTTCCACATCGACGTCTTTCTCCGCACAGGCAGTTGAGACCGCCTTGTCGCCGCCGCAACAGAAATCGATACCGTACCGTTGAAATACTTCGGCCGTCCGATAGTCCTCGGCGACTATCTCACCAACAGTTCTATTCTCCAGGGAAGTTTGCATCCCTTCTCTGGCTGATGTATGCATGGTTCCTCCGTGTGATGGGTTTGTGTTATATGAATAAATAGACTTCTTCCTGGTTCAGTGCGTCCAGAAAAATTCGAAATACTCCATAAATTTCAAACCTGGCTTCCAAACAGAATCATTTACTGCAGGGATCATTTTCATTGCAGAAGCTCGGAGTCTAACTGAACACCTCATGAACCGATCTCTGGTTCAAGGTTTTTCTCCGGATTGTCTTCTATCATCTTTAAAATCTTTTCTGCCTGTTCCGGGTCATAATCCTGATGGTACCGTTTCCGTACTTTAAATTTCGACAGGATGTAATGCTCATCCGGTTCAATATCGTGTCTGGCCAGCGAGTGCTTTACACACTCCAGGGGACAACCGTCGATAGCCAGGATCGGACGGCCTGTGTCCCGGGCAGTAGTGGCGACCTTTACCAGAGATGGGACATCGCCCCCGACTCCGGCGATGCAGGACATTTCGGCTTTCCCTTCCCGGTCCAGCCGGACGGCCAGGTCATTCGCCATCTGCGCGGCACTGGAGCATCCTGAACAGGAATAGACCAGCGGGAGTTCATCCGCATCCTGTCTCATTCGAATCGTTCCTCCTCTCTGATCGAGATTTTATGATGTTGGTTGTCCTCTTTAAACTCAGACAAATATATCTGATTTATGAACACAGATCAACATATTTCCTTACTTCGGAGTGTATTATCGAGTTGATTTGACCATCATGTCTAGTTGCAGTCATCTCAGTTGATCGCGAGGGGAGTATTATTCATCTCGACCCCGCCCCTCTGTTCTTTTCAACTTCTGGCACACTGCCCGTGCACTACATGATTAATTCC
>DATFLS010000512.1:0-4256 GCA_035267465.1 bacterium | reverse complement strand
GGGAGATGCGTTCACCGGGATTGACGGCCTGGGGTGTGCGAAGCTGAGTCAATGCCAGGTCGTAATCGAATGGTGCGATACTGTTGCGGCGGCCCGGGGTGGCCCCGGAGGGATCCAGTGAGCCGCTCCAGTTCGACGTATGCGTGCCCGGCAGAAACGGCATCCGGCGTTCCAGACTGACCCCGTCACTTCCCCCCATGCCGGAGGCGTACACCACCGAATCAATCAGCGCCCCGGCAGCATCCCTGAGATACAGGCGATCGCCGGAATTATTGAGTACCGGAAATACATCGGGAACATACACCATCGATGCATTGTAATCGTATGTCCCCAGGGAGGGAGCTGCGGAGATGACCAGAAATTCATCCGGGGAAAGAATGAGTGTGGTATCAATGAGAGTTACGGTGGCAGACAAATCCCCCAGCTGCCATGAAAACAGGTTTATCGGCGTGGCACCGGCATTATACAACTCCAGCCATTCCGGGTCGCCGGAACGCGGATCATACATGATTTCGTTGATGACCACCGACCGGACGGGGTATCGCACCGGCAGATCCCATGTAACCGAATCGTTGGCGGCATCCTCATCTCCGGGGAATTCCACTGCTGCCATCAGATGGTGCATACCGCTCGGCAGTTGGATCGCACGGGCAATGCGAACCGAATCTCCCGGGAGTAGAGCCGGGATCGGCACAGTATATAAAATCTCCGGCCCAGTGAATATGGAATCTCCGTCGCTGTCACAATAAACAGTCAGGTTGGCTGCGTCCGAGAGCTGCAAACCCACATTGTGCACCGGGACAGATAATTCCAGCAGAGAATCCGGGCGGGCAGGCGCCGGCGACCAGCCGGGAACGGCCGGTATCGCAAGATCAAGCGCGTGCGGAGTGACAGAATTCCTGCGTCCCGGCGTTCCGTGCAGGACGCGGCTGTTCTCCCAGTTCTCCGGGCTGCCCGGACCTTCCGGCAGGATCTTCTCGTCGGAATAGCCGTCCGGATTCCCGGCGCTGTAGGTGTACTCAGAGATAATAACAGAATCCGCATTCAGGAGGCGGAGCGTCTGGTCTGTTGAATTGGAAAGGCTCAAATCAGCGCCGAAACGGGGAACGGTATCCGGAATGACCTCATCGTAGAATCGGGGAAAAGACGACCAGTAGGGCTTATCGTGGATAACCGCGTAGGTCCCGGGAGGGATGATCCAGGGGGTATCACCCTGGAGACTATCGGGCGGCAGCGATAGGGCAGCCAGATCGCCCTCCGATTGAAGCAAATAATTCTGTAGAGAGTGACTGGAATCAGACACATTATAGATTTCCACCCATTCCCGGGTGCTTTCATCTCCGGCCGGATTGAACATCACCTCGGTGACGGTGAGTTGGGCTCTTCCTGACTGCATGGGATAGATCATGCTGAAAAGACTGAACAGAATATATATGGCGTGTGAAAACGACCACTGCATTCGTTGGAAGTATGTGAACACGAGAAGAAACTCCTTTCCATCTGCAGGATAGAGCCGGAATACGAGATGACTGGGGGGATTGGAGAGTGCGGCAACACATTCTACTGACGTTGAGTAGAAATGTCTTCCAGCGATGAGAAACCAGAGGTATGATGGTTAACCGGTTCAATATACAAATTGGGAGTGAATTTGGAAAATCCAAAAGCCGTTCGGGGGCGGGAAAAATGAAACACCGAAACACACTGAAGTACACTGATAATTTAAAATTTGATATGGAACTTCATTCATTGCATATCTCCCGTATCTGTGCATACTTCTGGTGTTGCGGTGGTGCGGAGATGAGGGAATCTTTGGTTATCCGTTGTTTCTGTGTCTATCTGTCCCACAGGTCCGGAGGATTCCTTCGGAGGATCCCTTGGGACGTGCTATTTTTAAATCATTTTGGTAATCAGAAAATTCAGTTCCGTCTCCCGGAACGACTGAAAATCCACCGACTCTCCGGTTCTGAGCGACTTAGGAAAGGCAGCAACCGCTGGTTTTGCCCGGGAAAAACTAACAGAATGTCATGTTGCTCTTCCAGAATTTGATCTCAAACCCGCCGGAAGCGATCTCAAAGTTGCCGGAAGCGATCTCAAAGTCGCCGGATCGGATCTCAAAGTCGCCGGAAGCGATCTCAAAGTCACCGGAAGCGATCTCAAAGTCGCCGGATCGGATCTCGAAATCACCGGAAGACATCTCAAATGAACCGGGAGCCATCTCAAACCGGCCGGATGGCTTCTTGCACTGCCAGGATGTCATCTTACATCAGCTGAATGCAATCTTACATTCGGTTCATACGATCTTTGATCGGCTCAATGGGATTATCCACCAGCTTCCCGCGATTTTCCACCGCCGTAATGGAAACTTACATCGGGGGGAGAGGATCACACATATACAGAATGAAGGCCGTTTCAGGCATTCGCGGCAGAATTTCCGGTACGATATCAGGGCATGGGCTGTTATGCACTCTGTGATTATTTTTCCTGACCACCCTCCGGGGGATCCCATATGGTTGCTCCGATATATCGTTCGGGGCCGGTATCCTTATCCTCGAAGTAGTAGACGGCCACGATTTTGCCGTCGGGTCGCTGGACCACTCTCGGGTAGCCGATATCCTGTCCCGAACCATCGTCCCGAAGAAAATAATCTTTGCTCCAGGTTCTGCCGTTATCACTGCTGATCCTGGCCCGGATGCTGCTGTGTGGTTCGGCCCGGTAGCCGTAGATCAGGCAAATCCGTCCGTCCCGCATTTTCACCATCGCCGGCGGATTCCCGATACCCGTATCTTCCACCGGATTATTCAGGCGGTCCCAGGTTGGGCCGTTATCACCTGACCGGTAGGCGGCAATAAACCTGTTGCCCTTCTCTCTTCTGCGGACCGTTACCAGAATTTCAGTACTTGACAGACGGACGGAAGCCGGCATGATGGAAAATCCCGCCGGTTCCGGACCGATCCAGGAAACAAATGACCAGGTTTTCCCGCCGTCGGTTGTCCTGACACACATCGGGCGCCCTTCCCGCCCGTTTGATTTAGCAGCCGTGATAAAGAGCATACATTCTCTGTCGCTGTTTATGAGATAATCGGTTCTGGCTGCTGTCCCCTGCGTGCCGAAATCCGGCAGTCGACAGGGTCCTTCCCAGCTGTGCCCCCGGTCATAGGAATACCAATACCGCGACTGGCCCGCGTGAACGCTGGTTGTGCGGGCTGTGAGGCAAAAATCCGGATGTTCAAAATTGATTGCTTCCTGACAATCTTTCAATGCGGGTGGTTGTACGTCTTTCCTTACAGTCCCGTGGTAAAAGTCACAGTCCGGCAAGACCAGGGCCCCGGAGTTCTTTCCCGGGTCCTCAACGGTCCAGGTTTCGCCGCCATCAAGACTGCGCGACAGCAGATGAAATTCTTCTTTCTCCCGGTCAATATTATGCCGCTCACCCAGATCCTCGTAATAGCCCTTGGAAAATCCGACCAGAATCTCATTCCCCCATTGCCATATCCCATGATTGGCAGGCCATCCGCCGAACATACCGGGTTCGTAATAGACTTTCACATGCTGCACATTCGGTTCCCCGGTCTGGCCGAAGAGCAGATTGTGTGAAGTCAGAATGATTAACAACAAAAAGCGGAGAATGGTGTGAGTTTTCATGATGAATTTTACCCTTTGAATTGACTCAGTGCAGAGCGAAGATCGTATTCAGGTTGTGCTCTGAAGAATTTCCTTTTTGTTGTATTCGTGGAGCATCCATAGAATACGCACGAAGAGTCTTATGTACCACTTTTTTCTCTGCCCGGAGTTTCAAACACCGGATTGACTGAATATTTATGAAACACCGGAAAATACATTTCTCAGTGTTTTGCAGGCTTTGAGCCAAAGGTTCTCCTCCGGAGCGATCTCTGAGTAAGTGGTTCTCTTTCTGAGCATTAATCCAGCACAGCGTCTTCCCACTTCTTGCCGGCCTCCGTTCCCGCCTGTCCGGCCACCGACGGGAGGAGAGGAACTCCTGTTAGGTGGGGGTGGTAGAGGTGGTGTTGGCACTGGGAGATAACGACCTCACCCTCGTTCCCTCTCATTGGTAAGGATAGGGATGCCTCGGCTCCCGGCCCGCCAGGGGGATCCGCTAACCTGGTGGTTGCGGACATCAGTAGATCGAATGAATCGTTGCATTGGTGCTATAAAATGGCGATAATATTGATGCAGTAATTAGTCTGTTTCTCATCTCCGGTTTTCCGGCAGTGGTGATTTGTTAAAAGTTGGCTTAA
>DATFLS010000511.1:0-2545 GCA_035267465.1 bacterium | reverse complement strand
TGGGCTGCCTATACCTGATACCATTGCCACATATCCGTTTTTACCTGCAATTATCGGCAGTTTCACGTCATTCCCGGTAGACGCCCCCGCCCAGTTGGGGTTGTAACCGGGATAGGCTGTTTCATCAGTGAATATCCGTGTGCTATCCGGGGTGGGGCTGAGTGATCCGATCTCCTGTCTCCGGACTCCGCTCTCCAATCCACTAGTTCCTCCAAAATCATCTTTTTGCCAACTGCTAACAGATTTTCCTACCCCTGCTTCTGCCTTTTCACTTCTGCCTTCTGCCTTTTTTAAAATCCGCGGTCATCCGGAGTCTCTCCATCTCAGCCGCGGCGGCTGCGTTCCATTAAAACCGTGACTCCTGACTATCAAAAGGAAAAGTTTCAATGCAGTTTTTCAAGAATTAAAGTATCCTTGCACTCACTGCTTCTCGGTCAGGGGTGTTGTGCGGCCCTTGCCTCTTGTCACTATATCACTGTAAAAAGGGAGGAATGTCATGTTGAGGATACTCCTTGGTGTTTTTATCATACTGCATGGCCTGGTCCATTTGTTGTATTCCGGACACAGCCGGCGATTGTTCGAACTGCAATCCGGGCTGACCTAGCCTGATGGTTCCTGGACGTTCTCGGGTATCCTGGGAGATGAAATGACCCGATCACTGGCTGCTATTGCCTGCCTAATAGCCGCGGCCGGATTCGTGGTCGCCGGCGCCGGTATACTTGTGCGGCAGGTCTGGAGCCGCCCGGCACTCATAGCCGCGGCCGCATTTTCCGCCCTGCTCTATCTCCTGTTCTGGAACGGCAAAATGCAGGCACTGGATGACCAGGGAGGCATCGGGCTTCTGATTAATCTTGCGCTCCTTGCTGTAGCGTTCCTGATACGGTGGCCCGTATTCGAGGGATAGATCCCCAAGCCTTCACATTAAAGTGGTACTCGTGTGCCGGACCGGATGGCCGGTATTAATCGGGATATCCTATCGGGCCGGTGGAAAATTTTAATTGCTTCCACTGGTAAGTTGATACACATTATGCACGAGTTTCGATAGGTCGTTTGGTTTTATGAGCAGCCAGGATTCATGATCTGATTCATCATCTCAATAAAATATACCCAGAGGGAATATCGTCAACCCCCGTTATTACAAACTGCTGTCTATTCTTTTACTCATTGATACTATCGCCATCATATTTTTTTGACGACAGGTAACCTCGTCCTTACAATAGTATGTGCTTCACTCGCTGTTCTCATTTTAATCACCCAGATTCTGCTGGTCAAATGCCCTCATTGTGGCATCCACCCAGGGTTACGGATTCTGGCCGTGTGGACGCTGCTCCTTGACTTTGAGCTCTACATCGCGGATTCCCTGTTGCTGCGTGAATGCCCCAAATGCGGGACCCAATTGAATTAACAGACTCTTATCTCTTTGATTCCTTGTCGGTTTGGGGCAAACGGCTCAAGGAATAATAAAAATACTCGATACTATATATATCTTGTCACTAAACAAAGGAACACTGATGGATAAGCATCTAGCCAGTATCTTCGCGCTCTGTCTCTTAACCGGCTTTTTCACAAACGTGTCTGCGGCAGATCAGGCCGAGGCCGATTCTCTGCCCCCTTCCAGGTACGCGCTGCAATTTCAGCTGGATCAAAATTTTTCAATCAGTTCATTTGAGGGAAGTGTCTTTTCACTCCGGCAATTCCGAACCGATGCCCCGGATCGCCGCTTGGCCCTCAGTGTGAGCGGCAATATCGGAAAGGTTGCGCAAAAAACTGTCACCTCAGTTCCAACAGACTCTACCACCACGAAAGACGACGTCACCACGAACCAGGTGACTATCCGGCTGACAGGCCAAAAGATTCATTCGTTATTGCGACGCGGACCGGTTACGGCATATACTGCTTTCGGATGGACCGTCCCCCTCGGTTATTCATTTCAACCTGCAGCCACTCATTCGTCAACCCCCGATACAACTATGCTGCAAAATGCTGTGAAACATACCGCCTGGAATCTCGGGGTGGGAGGCCAGCTGAATTTCGGGGTGGAAGTGGCGCATAACGGATGGCTTTACTGGTTTGTGGAATATGGCATCCGGGCGGAATTCGCACTTTCGCATAGCAAGGACATCAGAACCCTGCCCAATCCCTTATATGAACGTACCACCACTAGTAACGACTATGGGGTGACCGTCAGCCCTGTCTCCCTGACCCTCGGCTTGGCGGTGATGTTTTAACCGGTCAGAACATCAGGGATCTCCGGCCTTTGAAGGTAAATTAGGATAACCAGCGGCAGTGTTCCGAATCTTTAGATTGCATTCATCCGGCGGGACGCCCAAATTAGGAACAGGCATCTCTAATCCCAGAGGATGGCCCGGATCGATACTCGTCACTCCCCAGCGGAGATCATCAATTACGCGGTGGATGAGGGTTCGATGGACTGCTGGTTCTCCATAGCAAGCTCCCTTTTCTCCTGCCGATGTGTTCGCCTTCCTGGTGCCATTTGCCATGGCAGGCTCCATCCCCTCCATGGTACGAATTCTTTGTAACTGTC
>DATFLS010000510.1:0-6070 GCA_035267465.1 bacterium | reverse complement strand
CTGTAAAAAATATAAAGTAGAATGCGCAAGTTTAATCCATGTACCTTGTTGTGAGATATGGCAGAAAATCATTCGGAAAAAACGTGGGGAACGACTGTCATACTGAGCGGAAGCAAAGAATCTCCATCCGTGAGTAGCTGCCCGTCGAAGGAGATTCTTCACTTCGTTCAGAATGACATGTATGGTGTTTTTTCTAGCCTCCGGGGCGATGTATATATTGAAGAGAGCCATTTCACACAACAGGTTCCATGTACTGAGTATTCACATCACATGATTATTTTTCTTGGAATAATTCGTGTCAATTCGTGGTTTCAACAGTAGTTATATTTATGGAAGGCGATCTGAGAAATGAAGATAAAAAAGACAATTGAGAAAATACCCGGTGGGATGATGGTGATCCCATTGATACTGGGGGCGCTCATCAATACGTTATTTCCGCAGGCGCTGCAGATTGGAGGGTTCACGACCGCATTATTCAAGAACGGCGCAACGGCGCTGATCGGTGCATTCCTGCTCTGTATGGGCGCCGGTATTACAGTGAAAACCGCACCCCGGGCATTAACGAAAGGAATTGCGGTCACGTTCTCGAAGTTCATTATCGCCGTGGCAATCGGCCTGCTGGTCGCCACGCTGTTTGGCCGGGAAGGGATATGGGGACTCTCCGCGCTGGCGATTATCTCTGCCATGAGTAATACCAACGGCGGGTTGTATGCCGCCCTCACCGGTGAATTCGGTGATGAAACGGATGTGGGCGCTATTGCCATCATCTCGATTAACGACGGCCCGTTCCTGTCCATGATTGCGATTGGCGCAGCCGGACTGGCCGAAATTCCCCTGGTGAGTTTAGTGGCGGTAATCATCCCCATAATCATTGGAATGATTTTGGGGAATCTGGACGATGATATGCGCGATTTTCTGATAAAGGGTGGTCCGCTGCTCATACCGTTTTTTGCCTTTGCCCTGGGAGCGGGCATCGATTTGCAAATGTTGATAGAAGCGGGTCTGCCCGGGGTCATTCTGGGTGTTCTGACCACCTTTGTCGGCGGAGTATGTAACATCGTCGCAGACAGAGCGGTCGGTGGAACCGGGGTCGCAGGAGCAGCCGCTTCCAGCACCGCCGGGAATGCAGTGGCCACACCTCATGCCGTTGCTCTGGCTGATCCGGGTATGGCTACCCTGGCAAAGGTTGCCACACCACTGGTGGCCGCATCAACCATCACCACGGCGATTTTGACGCCGGTGTTAACATCACTGGTCGTGAAATTGAAGAAAGAGGAGGCACCGGATACTGTCGCAACAGGGGAAGGAGAGTTGTCAGAATCAGAGTGATGTCTCAACATCCGGCCCCTCATAGCCAGGGACATAAGGACATAGGTGTATATGCACATTAGGGATCAGGTGAAGGGGATACGTATGTTGGACTAGGCCTTGAATTTTTAACAAAGATTATTCAATACTCGACATCAATCATTTCCACTCCCCGACTCTGAATACCCTATGCACTTATATACCTTATGTACCCATGCACCCCATGGGCAAGAATATCTATATCACCACTCCGCTGCCAGCCAAATCCGGAACTATCCTCCATGATGTTCGGGGTGATCGGCTCCGGGGGAGTGCTCGTGGTAATACCCCATCTGATGCATCCGGTTGTGCAGTGAGCGATGCGTGGATTGCAGCAGCATCCGCATGCGTTTATAAGCAGCATCTTCTGCCCGGGTGCCGATGGTATCCAGATAGGCCAAGGCTCCTTCGATTTGATCCAGGATGGTGACCGCATCAGCGGCGGCGTACATTTCGGAACCCTCTACATCAACCATCACCGGCGAGGAATGGGCGGTAATGATCTCCGGTTTGTCCGGGTAGTGTCCTCTGACCAGCAGCGCCAGCCAGGAACTTTTCTCAAGTTTCACAGACCAGTGGCCGTCTGCATGCTGCCCGGAGACCGCGAGGCTCTCCCGGATCTCTCCGTTCACCACCAGTTCGATTCGGGACATGGGGACCGTCACACTGGCAGCTTCCCAGGTCACATCCACGGTTCCGCCGGATGGTGACATTTGAATCCGTTCGCCCATGGGTTCTCCATCCACCGTGAAATCCAGCAGCGGACCGTATGTCACGAAGGTATGGCCCTTCCTGACTGCCTGCTTCCAGGCATCATATGTGAAGGCCTGATCCTGATCAATCCGGGCGTATGTTCTGACTGCGCCCACCGCTGTTCCGGCACTCATTTTATCGGTACCACCCACCGCCGCCACAAAGTATCCGTTATTCAGATACCGGTACCAGTCCGTGAGGGAATAGGGATCGATACCTCCGTAGAGGTTGCCCCAGGAGGTCATTTCCACACCATCTATTTTCCCATTGATAATGGCTGCGGCGTTTTCCACCCTGGGATTGGGAAAATGGGGAAGAATGGCCAGCCCGCCCTGGCGCCGGCATTGCTCCGCCCATTCGGTGAGGAGGATTTCAATGGGATCACCCAGTGCGGATTCGTCCGGTCCGCCGGTGGTAAGCGGGGTGATCATGTTCCCCTGATATCCCAGGAGCGATATATGCCCGAGCACATGCTGGCGATTTTCGGTGCCCACCCGAACCATATGTTCGCTCTCCTCGCCGGACTCTCCGGACCTGAGGGTTGTTCTCCCGTCGAAGTCGCCCACGTTGGTCATCAGCTCACCCCACTGGCTTGCCAGGAGATTCACAATATTGACTCCTTCGCCTGCCCCTTCCAGCAGGGCGGAGTGCGGGGAGAGAAAATGAACGTGCGTGTCCGCCGATACCCAGCCTTGCTCCCGCCAGGGCAGCACCTTCTCAATGGTGATATTGATTTCATCTGTGTCAGGAGTCACATTGACCACCTTGCGGATCGGTTTGATTTCAAATCCCCTGGAGACTTCGATATACACTTTGCCTTCAGGGAGTTTCAAAACGGTCTCTCCGGGAATGTAGGTGCAGGTATGGGTGCCGTTATTCACATAATCAACGCTGTAGTCTTCGAACCAGGCATTGTTGGGTATCCGGTGCCTGTTCACCGGGGCCAGGTATTCGCCGGATTCACCGTGCACATGAAGTTTGACCGCCACCGGCCTGGAGGTGTCTTTTTCCACGACCCGGAGTGTTACCTGCCGGGTGGCCGGGGGGAGCGGACGAAGTTCCTTCCTGTGAATCTTGTTCGACAGTGATGAAACCGATATCCGGTTATTGTCCGGCAGGTGGAAGTGTGCCTCCTGATGGGCGGTATATTCTATGAGTATCTTTCTCTCGGAAATTTCAGGCACCTGGTTATTATACGTTTTTGCCCACGTGTTATCGGGATATACCTGCTGGGGAGTTGCCGAAATCACCTGCCCCAGATCCAGTTGCAGATGTTTCAGCAGCCCGTCTTCATCCAGATGGGGATCGAATTCGACATTCGCCGGCAGTGTCAAAAGCGCCTTGGACCGGGTCTGCCACCGCAGCGGATTCGATCTTACTCTACCCGCAGTAATTGCTGAAACTACCAGGTCTGCGTTCCCGGCCGGTTCAAACCGGAAACCGGTGATCTGCTTCTCCGGGTATGGGTTTTCCCAGGCCCACAGCCAGTTGATCCATGCTCTCCGGTCGGTCACATTCGCCCGCCGCTGGCTGTTTCCCCAGCTTTCAGCCATCTGTTCGTGATGGGGTCTCACCGGCATCGGTTTATGATCAGTCACCGCCTGCAGGCAGTTCTCCCCCCAGATCTGCCGGAACATTCCCAGGTGATGACGCTGCCGGATGGGCAGACGTTCCTCGGTCCCGTCGTCATAGCGCACTATGTAATCGGCAACCTGCTCGCTCAGTTGACCGACACCCTTGAACGGAGGCCGATAGAACCCGTCTTCAGTGCGGCGGAGTTCCATATGATCCGACGTGTGCAGGAACACCAGATAGTTGGCTTTGAACGCCGGCAGTTCCATAGAGAATTGCTCGCTCTTAAGATGCACTATCTTCCCGGGGATGAAAAACGGGATCCCCCACGCAGTTCCCCGGCCGGAGGGTGCGTGCTCTGCGGCTTCGGCCATCGTTTCCGATATCCCGGTATCAGGCAGATCCGAAAAGCGCCTGTTTCCGGTGATGGACAACGGACTGAACAGCGGTGATCCGGGACCGTCGGAGAACTCGGCATCTGATCCACCCATTTGATTGGAGGACGTGCCGGCTGATGCGAATCCGCCTGCACTCAAATGCATCGAGGTAGCTCCAATAGCGGTGGTCGCGGTGAGGAGTTGTAAAAATTTACGACGAGAGGGCCTGATATCACTCATATCTTTTTCCTTCCTGAAATGACATCCCCGAGGACTTGTTCCGGAGCCCGGAGAATATTTGAGCTACTCCAAATTAACAGGTGAATAACATCTTTCTTTTAAATTTTCAGCTTACTAGCACTAACCCGGCATGCACTCAATGTGCTGTTTCAAACACCAGCTCACAGGTTCGGAAAATCAGTGTTGAGCAAGGATTTCGAACTGGGATCGAAAATAACTTACACTGATCTCAGAATGGATACAAGTCCAATCCCGATTCCGGAGCCATCGACTATTCTTCCGTTGCATTCATCATCGAATTATCGTATCTAATATCTCTCCCGCCGGGTAACGCCGGAATCCCCGGGAGCCTGTTCATCTTGTGATAAATACGAGAACTGATAATGATTGTACTGCTATTACTGAAAGTAGTGGTTTCAGGTTATAAATGACGCTGCTGATTGTACTCTCCGGAATCGGGATTCTGCTGGTGCTCATCACGGCATTCAAGCTGGACGCCTTCCTGGCATTCGTAATGGTTTCCCTGTACCTGGGATTGGCCCGGGGACTGCCGTTCGAAGATACCATCTCCGCTATTCAGACCGGGATTGGAGATACCCTGAGTTCTCTGGTGATGATCCTGGGTTTCGGCGCGATGTTGGGCAAACTGGTTGCCGACAGCGGCGCTGCGCAGAGAATCACCAGGAGTCTGGTCCGGTTCTTTGGAAAGGATAAAATCCCCTGGGCGTTAATGCTGACCGGATTCGTGGTTGGTATCCCCATGTTTTTCTCGGTGGGATTTGTGATTCTGATCCCCCTGGTGTTTACCATCGGCTTCACTACCGGGCTTCCCCTGCTGTATATCGGTATTCCGTTGATGGCCGCAATGTCAGTCGCGCACGGGTACCTGCCGCCTCATCCCGGCCCTGCGGCGGTGGTCGAGATATTCAATGCGGATATGGGAACCACTCTGATTTACGGAATTCTAATCGCTATCCCAGCGATAATTATCGGCGGCCCGATTCTGTCTTCGAGAATGAAGCATTACAATCCCAGGCCGCTGGAAGACTTTTATGTGACCCGGGATGTCAGCGGGGAAAATTTGCCGTCGGCGGGGATCAGCTTTTGCTGTGCGCTGCTCCCGGTGATATTGATCGGCCTGTCCGGAATTGCATCCCTGTTCCTTTCCGGCTCCGGAGCGGTTGTCCATATTCTGAAGATTGCTGGGGATCCCGTACTGGCCATGCTGCTCTCCGTGCTGGTCGGGATCTATTTTCTGGGTCTCCGGCGCGGACGGCAGATGAAACCGCTGATGGAAGATCTGGCGCACGCCGTCTCCAGCATCACCATGGTCTTCCTGATTATTGCCGGTGCCGGCGCCTTCAAAGAGGTGATGGTACAAAGCGGGGTCAGTTCGTATGTGGCGGATATGTTAAAGGGAACCGGGCTGTCGCCGCTGCTGCTGGGATGGATCATCGCGGCGGCTATCCGGATTAGTATCGGCTCAGCCACCGTGGCGGCGCTCACTGCGGCAAGCATTATGCTGCCCATGGTCCGGGCTTCCACCGTGTCTCCGGAATTAATGGTTATTGCCATCGGCGCCGGCAGCCTGATCCTGTCTCACGTCAACGATGGAGGCTTCTGGTTGGTGAAAGAATATTTTAACTTATCCATCAGGGAGACCCTGCTCACCTGGACGGTGATGGAAACCGTGGTGGCTGTCATCGGACTGATCGGGGCATTGGTATTGGGTGTATTTGTATAAGTTTGTTTATTCGTGCTAATTCGTGTTCATTCGTGGT
>DATFLS010000509.1:0-3854 GCA_035267465.1 bacterium | reverse complement strand
CTTCTGGAACGTCACTTCGGACGGTTCCAGTTTATCGAGATCATAGATAGGTTTCTGGGCAGGGATAGCCGGCAGCTGCGAAAGCCACATGCCTTCCTGCACCAGGGTCATGCAGGCGAGTCCGGTGTAGATCTTGTAATCGTTGGGAAGCCGGTAGACGGTGGCACACGCTCCACAGAATCCTTCCCGGCATCCCGCACCGCGTTTGATCTGGTAGCCGGCGTGCTCAATCGCCCCCATGATTGTCGCGTCGGCAGGGACCTGATGCGCTTCGCCCATGATGAACACGGTGGTCATCTTCTGTTTGGAGTCGGCAGGCTCCGGCATGGCGTCCACCCGTGCATGGGTATCAGTGATGAAGGCTAATTCTGATTCCATTATGACTTCTCCTGCTAATATTCTTGTGGCAGCTGTTTCAGTTCTGCCCAGGAATACACCGGGCCATCTTTACATACATAGTGGGATCCGATGTTACACCGTCCGCATTTCCCGATGCCGCACTTCATCTTGTTCTCGATGGTGGTGTAAATCTGGCTGTCGTCAAACTCCAGATCCTGGAGGGCCTGGATCACGTATTTAATCATTATCGGCGGGCCACACGTCACAGCAATAGCGTTCTCCGGGGACGGTTTCTTCTCGGTGACATTCTGCGGGACGAATCCCACGAACTCCTCCCAGCCCGACTCTTCCTCATCCACGGAAAGGTATACCGTCATTTTGTCCCGCAATTCCTCGAGTTCATCCTTGAACACCAGATGCCCGGAAGTTCGCGCACCGTAGATGAGGGTAAAATCGCCGTAGTCCTCCTGCTCATGAAGGGCGGTATGCAGCACGGACCAGATAGGGGCGAGTCCGATGCCGCCGCCGATAAAGATGAGATTCTTTCCCTTCCATTGATCTACGGGGAATGCGTTGCCAAACGGTCCCCTGATCCCGATGATATCATTTTCCTGCATGTCGTGCAAAGCAGTGGTTACCCGGCCCATTTTCATGATGCTGAACTGATGATAATCGCTGGTATAGGGCGAGGAGGAAATCGAAATCATCGATTCACCCCTGCCGAACACCGAGAGCATGGCACACTGTCCGCACTGAAAGGAAAATCCATTCTCCCGGATAAATTGGGTACGGAAGCTCTTGATAGCGCGTTCACCGCCTACCTCTTCTTTGATTTCAACAATCCGTGCCAGTTCCGGCAGATAAGGATTATCCTTCATAATCAACAGCCTTATTGAGTACTTCGACGATATCGATTCCCACCGGGCATTTGTCGATACATCTTCCGCATCCGGTGCAGAGAAACGCGTCATATTGTTCGGGAAAATAGCGGTATTTATGTGAGACTCGCTGGCGCAATCGCGCCGCTCTGTCCGATCTGGGATTGTGTCCGGACGAATGCATGGTGAAGTCCGGAAACTGGCAGGTGTCCCAGGTCCGGACCCGAACCCCTTTCAAAGGTGCCGCTGTCTCCACCTCATCGTTGATATCGAAGCAGTGACAGGACGGGCAGAGATAGGTGCAGATGCCGCAGCGGATGCAGCTCATGGATTCCTGCTCCCAGAAATCCGAATCAAACAGATTGGCCAGAATCTCCGGCATGTTCTGCAATTCCGGTATCTTCCGCTCAAATTTCTTCTCCGCGCCGGAGCGAAGATCTTTCACGGCCTTCTGATCCTTCTTGCCGGCTTCCTGAAACAGATCGTCTTCTACTGCAAGCAGTTCCTCGCCTTTTTCAGTCACCGATTCCAGAAAGTACCGGTCTCCCAGATCGGTCATAAGGATATCCAGGCCCTCTGTGGAATACGGTGCGCCATCGACGGCATTACAGAAGCAATCCGGTGATACGGGCTCGTTACAGGCCAGTCCGATCAGCCTGGTCTGGTTGCGCCGTTTCCAGTAATAATTGTCGATGTAATCGCCGCCGAACACCTTGTCCATCAGCGATATCGCTTTGGCATCGCACGGGCGCACACCGAAAATGACGCTTTGAGCGTCCCCCGGAAGCAGTTCCTCGACTTCCAGGTCCCGACCGTTCTGAGAATGGAACTCCAGGAACACTTCCCTCTGTGGAAACAGGATACTCTTCAATGACAACACAGTGTTCGGATAATCCAGAGTCACGGAGTCCGGCGTGTCCACAATTGCGTACTTCCAGCCTTCCTGTTCCCGGACCGGTGCATAGATCTGGTAGGCGTCGAGCTGTTCAATCCACCTGGGGAGGGCCTGTTTTGTCAGAATCTTTTCCATAATCCTACCTGATAAAGTCTCCGGGATCATCCATGGTAAAGCTTGATGTTAACGGCGGTTGGTCCGGATCGCTTCCCGCCTCGTAATCGAACATTTTGTCAGCTGTCCTGGCCAGTTTCGCATAGAGCAGCCGGAGGGGGATATCCACCGGACAGGCCCGCTCACACTCGCCGCAATCCACACAGCGGCCCGCCATGTGCATCGCCCGGGTCAGATGGAAGGTGAAATTTTCCGAAGTCACCGGGGATCGCTCCGCCCACCGGACTTTCCTGGCCTTTTCCTCCGCCGTGGTGTCTGCGGTGACCGCCAGCTCGATGGAATCCACCACGCACTCGTCACAATAGCACATAGTGCATACCGAACGGCACGCATAGCAGCGAATACACTTCTCGAATTGCGCTTTCCAGAACGCCCAGCGTTCCCCGGCGGGGAGCGTTTCGATCTCCTGTAATCCTTTGTATGGCCTGGTGAACTCTCTTTTTACCTTGTCTCCAAAGATGACTTCAGCGCCGGCCGGATAGCTGGCTTTACACTCCAGGCATCTGTCGGCGAGTATCTTCTCTGCGGAGATGGTGGTTTTTCCCTCTTCGGTAGTAACGACAAACCGGTCTCCCTCTCCGAATTCGATCTCCATGACAGGTTGGTTCTTCAGTTCCCTGGCCAGTTTTTTCTCGTCCACCATGCCGGCGTGCTCGCAGGAAATCCCGATCACATGGACATCCTCTTTCCGGAGATACTTTTCCTGCAGCAGCACGTTGATCGCCCGGTTGTCGCACCCTTTGACGAGGATACCCACCGGACGATCTTCACGTTCTTCACTGGAATTCCTCTCCCGCACCTCATCAATCAGATACCGTGTAAGATTGTAAGTGCAGGTGGGATCCCAGGTTAGCTGCTCGACCTCCTCCGGCTCTCGAATGAATGCCGGTACTGCTCTGTGGCCGTTGGATCCCTGCCGGTATCCCAGGAGATAGGTTACCTTCTCATCCTTTAGGAGTTGCTTCGCTTCCTTTTTCAGAGCCGCAAGATCTATCATGATACCATTCGCTTCAATTTCGTTTGGGGTCCCAATGGTTTGAGTTCCTCCACAAAAGCCTCTATAAGCCGGGCGTACTTCACTCCTTCGGCCGCACTCACCCAGGACATCCGGAATCGTTCCGGCTCCAGCCCGACGTACTCGAGTAACTCCTTCATCAGGGCCATTCTCCGCCGGGCATAATAATTCCCCTTGATGTAATGGCAGTCCCCCGGATGGCACCCGGAGACCAGCACGCCGTCTGCTCCTTTTTTGAACGCATCCAGAATGTACATTGGCGAGACGCTCCCGGAACACATCACGGTGATGGGAACCACATTGTGGGGATATTTGATACGGGACACCCCGGCCAGGTCACTCCCGGCGGACGAGCACCACTTGCAGAGAAAAGCCATAATAGTCGGTTCGAACGGATCTGCCATGATCATGCTCCCAGTGAAGCGGTTATCATCTCGTGGACATGTAACGGGGTGAGGTTCTTCACCTGTATGGCGGAGCGCAGGCAGGTGGCGGAGCAGGTTCCGCAGCCCTCGCACAAGACGGCATTGACTTCCACAACTTCATGGTTCAG
>DATFLS010000508.1:0-10334 GCA_035267465.1 bacterium | reverse complement strand
TTTTCACTGGTTGGAGACACCGACCTCCCAGACTCCGCAAGATGAAACTGCCACCCGGCCGGCGGAACTGGAGACAGTCGTCACCGAACATATTCAGCATGCACTCAGATATGCTGACGGCAAAGTCGGCGGCCCCGGCGGCGCTGCGGAAATCTTGGGCGTGAATCCCAGTACGCTTCGTCATCGCATGAAAAAACTCGGGATACCATACGGACGAAACTGAGTACACCGACAGTGCAGCTCCTGTTCGGAGATTTCATCGTCAAACGGGGTATATCAAAGTGCGTGACTGCTGGCAAGTGATATCTCCAGAACCCAAATCATACACCCCTGTCATTCGGCTTTACTGCAGGCGGTCCCCCCAGAATATCCCACCGGTCGCTCTCCGCATGGTCAGCCTGCGGCTGTCTGTATTTTGATAATCACAAAATTTATTGTATGTACAAACAATGTTGCGTATATTTCCGTTCAGCCATGGGAACTGCAGATTCCAAATATTGCGAATGTCTCTATTATTCCGCCAATGCCCTGGGCAGGGTGATGACGAAAATGGCAGAGGAAGAGTTCGCAGTCACCGGACTGGCGCCCTCCTATGCCTTCCTTCTTATGAGTGTGAATGAATCCCCCGGTATCCAGCCGAAAGAACTCAGTAAACAGCTGCAGCTCTCACCATCCACAGTTACCCGGCTCGTGGAGAAGATGGAACTCAGGGAATTCGTGGAACGCAAATCGGTGGGCCGGCGAACAGAAGTATATCCCACCCGGAAAAGCATCGAACTTGATACCGAGATTAAAGAAGCCTGGATGAATCTCTATCGACGGTACAGTGATATACTGGGTGAGGAGGCCGATGACCTGACCGGGGCAATTTACGATGCCGTTAAAAAGTTGGGCACGTAATTTTTTTAACCATATGTTTGTATGTGCAACCAAACAAGATAAGGAGAATGATATGAATATAGGAATTCTTGGCTCAGGTGTTGTCGGGAAGGCGCTGGCAACGGGGTTTTTACAGCAGGGATATGATGTGATGGTCGGGTCGCGCAATCCGAAGAACCTGGAAGATTGGAAAGTTGAAATCGGGCCCGAGC
Source organism: bacterium (assembly GCA_035267465.1). Classification (GTDB taxonomy): domain Bacteria; phylum Fidelibacterota; class JAANXI01; order JAANXI01; family JAANXI01; genus DATFLS01. Next base: position 9,243 of record DATFLS010000508.1, on the reverse strand, counting down.
TGCACACCGGTGATTTTTCCGAGACCGCTGCGTTCGGAGAGGTGATCGTTCTGGCTGTCAAAGGAACGGCAGCCCAGGACGTTCTTCAAATGGCCGGGATCGCCAACTTGTCCGGTAAACCGGTGTTAGACACCACCAATCCCCTCGCCGACGCGGAACCGGTCAACGGGGTGCTGCAGTTTTTCACCAGCCTGGATCAGTCCCTCATGGAACAGTTACAGCAGATGGCTCCGGATGCCAATTTTGTCAAAATCTTCAACAGCGTCGGAGCGCCCCTCATGGTGAATCCTGAATTTGAATCCAGACCAACCATGTTTATCTGTGGCAACGGCGATTCTGCGAAAACTGTGGCCGGCAAAATACTGGACCAGTTCGGCTGGGAGGTGGCAGACATGGGCATGGCAGAGGCTGCCCGGGCCATTGAGCCCTTAGGTATACTCTGGTGTATCCCCGGTCTCCGGGAGAATCGCTGGGCGCACGCGTTTAAATTGATGAGGAACTAGGGGGGACGTCATAACTGAGGAGCAACTACGATTAACAATTAAATCATTCCTGATCCCAGAGACGAGTTATGGCCCGGGAGTCGCTATTGGTCGTCAGTCTATGGGAGCCAACCTGACACACCGGGAACCGGTTAGGCTTTAAAGCCGATGTAGAGGGTCGAAATCCCCATGGTCATGGTATAGTTGTGGACACTCTCGAATCCGACGGCATCCAGGGTGCGAGAGAAATCGGCCCGGGAGGGGAAGTTACTCACGGACTCCTGGAGATAATTATAGGCATCTTTGTTCCCGGAGAACACATATCCGATGGCCGGCATGATATTCCGGAAGTAAAAATAATACATGCGCTTGAACATTTCATTCTCGGGTTGGCTGAACTCCAGAATTCCGATACGTCCACCGGGCTTGAGTACTCGATAGAGTTCCTGCAGGGCGGCCTCTAACTCACCCACGTTCCGGATCCCATAGGAAATGGTGATCACATCAAAGGTATCGGAATCCAGTGGAAGGATTTCGGCGTCACCGCAGATCAGGGAGTACCGCTGGCTGTCCTTCTGCTGCATTTTCTCTTTATTCAATTCCAGCATGTTCATGGCGAAATCCAGACCGTACACCCGGGCGTTGGAATGGGTAAGTATAGAGTAGGCCAGATCGCCGGTTCCGGTGGCGACATCGAGAACCATTTCGTATTCCTGTGGCTGAAGGATATCCACAGTGCGTTTCCGCCAGTACCAATCGATTCCCCCGCTTATCAGGTGATTGAGAAAATCGTAGCGATGTGCTATCGAATCAAACATAGATTTGACATATTTTTTCTTCTTCGATCCCGTGAGATGCGCAGGTAAATCTTTCATACTGTATCATGGGTATTCTGATCATTCACACCGAACTAATATCGATGAAATCGCCACCAGACACAAGATCTATCTTGTCATCACAGGCTTTCAAAGGTTTCCGAAGGTACTTCCTCCAGCCAGTAGATAGGTTCGGTACTCTCTAACAAGACCTCGTAGGGATTCTTATCCACCGCAAAAGGATTCCGCATTGTCAGCAAATGTCCGCAGTGGCCTTTTTGGATGGTCCCCAACTGATCCTCCAAACCAAGTGCAATCGCACCGTTTTTGGTGGCCATTTCAAAAATATCAACCGGAGCTAAATTATAGGTATCAAAGGCAGTTTGCATTTCTTTTCGCATATCAAAATCCCCGCTGGCGACCACATTATCCGTGCCCATACACAGGTTAAATCCGCGTTTTTTATATTGTTCTGCCGGGGCGACTCCGATGCCCAGCGTCTCATGGGAGCGGGGACAAATACAGACATGAATATCCACGTGACTTTCCGCCATCAAATCCATATCGTTTTCAGTCACATGTACCATATGCACCAGAATATTGCTCTGAGCATAATAATAGTTCTCAAAAAAGTATTTCACCGGTGAGGTGCCCGGAATCTGCCATTTGTAGTCGAACATCTCATTCGCCAGAAGCAGTTGCTTAATTGGGCCGGTGCCGTACCGGAAAAATTCCAATTCCTCTTCCAGAGTGGCCAGATGTAAACTCATCAAGGATTCACGCCGTTCGATCTCCTGGAATAACTTGCGTCCCACCAGAAATGGGGAGTGCGGAGCCAGATGGTTAGTCACCCGATCCGTGTCTTCGTATTGGTTCAGGCGATCATTGATTTCCCGAATCAGATACGGCACCTTGAAGTTTCGAAATCCTTGGACTTCATGAAATACCCGGGCATATAGATTCGAGTTCTGGATTTCATTCCCGGAGAAGCCCCGGGAGGTGATATCTCCAATCCCGATAGTGCCCGATTTATGCAGTTCTTCGATGCCCTGTCTGATCCCGGCGAGAATGTCCTCATCGGAACTGGAAGCCTGCGCCCGCCCGGTTTCACGCATCCAGGGGATGAAACCATCAATCAAATTCACCTTCTGTCGAAGGTGCGTGAGTTCTAGATGGGTGTGTGCATTGACAAATGCCGGAAAGATTATGGCATTTCCCAAATCATGAACGGGATTCGTGTACTTGCCGGCGATTTCCTTGCGTGGTGCGATGTCAAATATTTTTCCGTTTTTAATGACGACCGCTGCATGTTGCACCGGGGGTTGGGTCCCCGTTATTATCCAGTTCGCAGAAAATATTTTTACCACAACAGTTCCAACTCACAGTTCCTGCAATAAATTACTCATCATTGAATTCACCGCAAAATATTCATAGAATTCTTTACGCTAAATTGATATGGCACTGTTCACCTGATAGTTTTATACTGAAATAATAACAATTATCGATGGTAATATACAGGTTTTGATGACAGCATAACTTACTACTTCACTGAAGGTTCAGGTATGATACCGATAGTTCTCCATGGGATCACCAATCAAACAGACGCTCTTGCCGCAGCCAGACTGGGGGTGACCGGGCTGGGATTTCATCTCCATACGGAGGATCCCCGGTATATCGAATTCACCCTGGCAAAAACGATCATCGAACAGATCCCGAATACGGTGCATACATTTCTGGAATCCGATGAATATGAACTCTCTTATCTGCAGGAAATTACACGCAAATTATATCTCAGCTCACTGCTGGTGCCCATTCACCGGTACTCCCGGGAGTTAGAATCGCTGGGATGTTCCATTACCCTGACGGGAACGACATCCGAGTTTCTGGCCGGAGAGGGAAAGTATGGCGGTGCTACAATCGTGCCGGAGGATCTACCCCTCTCCAGATTTCTGCAAGCGGAGAAGGACATGCAGCAGCAGATGAAGGCACTTAACCAGCAGCATTTTCTCCTACTCGCCTGCGATGTTCACCCGGATGCGCTGCCTGACATCTTCGCAAAGATTCAGCCGGCCGGGATTATTCTGGAGGGCCAAACGGAAAGCCGGACGGGACTCCAGGAATATTCTCTGATTCACCAATACGTCGCCTCCCTCGGGCGGATCGTCACGCGAGTTTGAATCCGGAGGAGGCCTTGCTCAGAAGATAAATCCGATGGGAAAAGTAGGGTCGCACTGTTGCAGACAGCACATACATTGATTTTCTCTCACACAATGAAGTGAATGGAGTTCTTGATTGTTTCACGGCCTGAGCGACCCGTGTAAATGCTAATAAAAATCCAGTGAAGGAAATTCACGGCGACCTATGACAGAAAACGACTCACTCTGTATTCTGGTAATTCACGGACCGAATATGAACCTGATTGGCAAACGCCCCAAAGAGATCTTCGGGACATTGACCCTGGACAAAATCGATCGCGGGTTGCGGCGGTTCGGCCAGGAAGCCAACCTCCGGCTGAAAATATTCCAGTCGAACAGTGAGGCGGACATCGTGACGAAGCTCCAGCGGCAGCGGAACTGGGCTGACGGCATTCTCCTGAATCCGACTACTCTCTGCTTCACCAGTTATACCATTCTGGATACCTTACAGTTGGTCAATCTCCCCACGGTCGAAGTACACCTGACCGGTTACCTGGCGGGGAAGGCGGTTCGTGAATCACTTATTCGTGAACAGTGTCTGGCGCACATAGCCGGACCGGTTGACGAGGCCTATATCAAGGGATTGCGCATACTTGCCGAACACCTCCGGGGTTCCAGAGGATAACCAGTTGATCCCATGTTATTCTATCGGGAATTCCCCTTGGTCCGGAGTTCGGCCGTTATAATACCCAGGAGAATGAGTGCGGCACCTATAATTCCCATAATTCCAAGTGTTTCTCTGAGCATCACGTACGCAGTCAGGGCGGCAAACACCGGTTCCAGAGTGAGCAGCAATGCGGTGCGGGTAGCCGTGGTGATCCGCTGGGCCCAGTTTTGAATGAAAAAAGCGAGGGCAGTGGCGAAAACACCGGTGATACCCAATGCTATGACTACATTTCCGGGCAACCCATATTCGAGTGAAAAGAACCCTGGATTCTCAAGAGGGATGAGGAATCCGCTCAGAGCTCCTACCACTATAATCTGTAGAAAAAACAAACCAATATAGTCGATTTTTCTTGTATAATAATCCAGAGTCACGATATGTAATGCGAATCCCACAGCACAAAGAATTGTCCAGGCATCTCCGGCGTTAAAAGATTGCGCCCGGGGATTCGTTAACAGATAGAGCCCGGTCACGGCCAGCAGTACAGCCAGGAGAGCATTTTTCCCCAGGCGCTTCTTCTCGAAGAGCGCCACGAAAATGGGTACGAACACTACATTCAATCCGGTGATGAATCCCGATTTGGAGGCCGTTGTAAACTGGAGTCCGATGGTTTGAGCACTGAATCCAACGAATAAAAAGAATCCCGCCATACAACCGGCTTTGAACGGCAGGTTTTTCCATCGGGTGTTCTGCAGGATCAATGGCAGAATGATTATCGCAGCGATGGCGAATCGCAGAAACAGGAATGTAAATGGTCCAATATCAGTGAGGGCATTTTTTACCACCGTAAAAGTGGTCCCCCAGATAAAGGCGATCAGACCAATGGAGAGATCCGCCAGTAATGACTTTTTCTTCTGATACATATTCGGAAATTTACGAATCAACGGAGAAGGGCGCATGGGGAAAAAGGCTCAAGAGTTCTTTATGCTACTGATGCCAAATCTCAAAATCCACATGACCGTATTCACCCGATTATTGATAGAACCATGAATTACACAAATGATCAGAACCTCATAATATTAATCCAAGAGAGATGGATAGGACAGGTGAGCAAGGGGACACCATCGCAAGAAGGTAAGACATTAAGAAGGCAAGGATCAATGTTAACTATATTCGAACGAACAAGAATGTAGCATAGGAGGCATCTGACGGCCTTATATGGCAATCATGTGACGCAATAGAAGGATCACAAACCACCACCAGGTACTACCCAAAGAAACAAACGACTATACTCGAAGTACCTCCCGTTGTGGAGCTTTGTGTATACGTTGTGAAACTTTATGTCACTAAAGACATGAGGCCAAAAATTCAATACCCGATACTCAAAAATAGAAAATCCTGCAACTTGCCCTATTCAGATCAGAGTGAAACAGCGGTCATAGACGTGAAATTTCGAGAACCAGAAGTCCGTGTTTTTCAGTGTGTTTCGGTGTTTAATCATTACCTCCCGGTTCCGCGGCGCTCTGAGTCAAAGGTCCTCAACCCTCCAGCTTTGCCAGGAAGGCCGGGATAAAGTCTCTGGTAATTTCTTCCCCCACATTTTCATAGGCCTTGAGTCCCGCCCGATCGAAGTCCAGGTGGATTCCTCTGACGTTCTGGAATCTCTGTTTATAGATTTCTTCACCGCTCTGCATATCAATCACCGAAATATTCATGTCCACAAAGGCGACGTGTTGTCCGTACATCACGCTGCCCTTGCGCGACTGTGCCTGATATTCTATGATGAAATCCGCCTCGGCCATGTCATCAGTGAACGCGAAGCCCTTTTCGGAGAGCGCATTTTTTAATGCAGGCTCGACATACGCGACCTCCATATCGGTTCCAAAATTCTGTTCGCTTCCCTCGACAAATACAGTCAGCCCGGTGACAGTGAGAATAAATCGGGTTTCCGGTGTGGTCAATCCCTCAATAATGCCCTGGATCATGGTGCTGGCACTGTCCGGATTCACCAGGCGATCCATATCGACGCTCGTCCTGACTATCTGTATGTTATCGGGAGCCGTAACCGCCGAAATCTGGCAGGTCGCCTGGCCATCTTTATCTGTGGTAGTATTTTCAAGCAAGGTTCCTTCACCTCGAATGAACTGAAAGGTTACAGGCATATTCGCCACCGGCGATTGCTCATCATTCTGGTGATGGAAAACCGCCTTCACCCCCAGCGGCTTCTCCAGTGCCCGGCCGGTTTTTGCTTCAATTTTATTCGCATCCGGGATCAGTTCCATCTGGCTGAGGGTGGACTGGATAGCAGTGTAGAGAGTATTTTTTAAATAGATGCTTTCTCCATTGATATTGGTCTGCAGCGGCTCCGCAAAATAGGGTTGAATAGGCTGATACGCCTGGAAATAATATTGGAGAGCGTTTGTGTACTCTCCCGCCCTGTGCGCCTGCTCGCCATTGATATACAGATCCCTGGCCAGGCTGAGCGCGTTATCTAATTTTTCCTGTTTCCTGGCTGCATACAGGGACTTCGACAACCGGTAGTAAACCCAATATTCGTGCTGATCTTCCCAGGAATCCACCAGCTCATAGCCCTCCAGCTCCGATTGGGTTGTGATCCGGATTTCCTGCCGGATTTGCGCTTCGGACAATCCGGACTGTTCGACGGCAATATCCACGAGTTCGCTGGATATATTGACCGTGATCTCCGATGAAAGATCGCTGAGAGCGGCATTCCTGGCTTGCGTCACGTAATCGTAATTTTCACCCTTTTCCGCCATGCCGATGCCAATATAATAGTCCGGACTGATCGGACGCTTCAGGATCCACTCCGGCATTTGCGCTAAACACAGCCCATACGGAATAAGCAGTAGAAGACTTAGGAAGACACCTGATATCATTCTTCTCATAGGAATCATTCTCCCTCATCTGTATACGAAACAACGGTGAGTCTGATTTATATTTGCATCAATAAGACACTTCCGTGACAGGAGTACATTCATAATCTAATTTGACTGTCTGCGAAAAACAACAGGGAATGAACCGCAGGATTGTACACAACCTCTCTCTTGTTTTCAGTGTGGGCATATGGTGCCTCCGAAACAGCCTACCCTTCGTAAGCAAGGCACCGGCCCCGGTGGATCTTAAAAAGACACCATTGGGGGCATCCTGGATGAATTCCGTAACAATCCGGAACACGATATCTGCCCAGATTTTCCTGCCCACCTCCTAAAATTGAATATTCATCGAGAACCGCATCGTATTGGCCAGGGGATGATTTTTATTTCCCAGGATGTAACCGAAGTCGCCCCCCAGGCCTTTGTAGCGCAGTCCGACACCCAGCGTAGGTATTGGCGCGCCGGACTCCAGATGCAGCGCACCGCTCTCCTGATACACGCCGCCGGCTCTGAGCGCCAGGGACTGGAAAATCCGGAGTTCGCCGCCAAAGTTATGAAGCAGCTCATCCCAGAGGGATTCGCCGGTGTTCCCAATCCATCCCTCCAGCAGCGCCTGAGATATCGGCAGCGCTCCTCCGGATGCATCGCGGAGTGCCAGAATTTTACTGGCGTCATATGCCAGATCCAGGGTCACCTGATCGCTTCGGAGCACTGCCACCTTCACTCCGGTTCGGAACCTCGTGGGGGCCGGATCCGCCCGGTCGCTGTCGAAAAAGGTGATAGCCGAACCCAGGTTGGATAAAGTCAGCCCGACGGCCACCCGGTCCGACCACATCTGCTGCTTGAACAGCCCGATGTCGAGCGCAATGTTACCTGAAACCGCATCGACCGTTTCCTCCTCCAGGACGCGGGCCGGAGCCAGAAACTGCTGAAAGTATTTAACGGTTAGCCCAATGCTTAAATTCGATGAAAGATTTCTCGCATACGACACTCCGGTGCTCCACATGTAGCTGGTAAACTTATCCAGTGGTTCCGGACCGGACGGACCGGTATGCACGACTTCTCCCAAACTCAAGTAGATTCCGTGGAATCCCAGGGCGCCATGGGCTCCCAGTGATCTTCGATACGCCAGGAAATCGTAGGCGATGTCATCGGCAAGCCCCGGCAGCCAGTTCATATGCATGGCTGCTATCTCCTGGCCGTCGGTAAATGCCAGACCTGCCGGATTCCAGTAAGCGGCATAGGCATCGTTGGCAAGCGCTACCTGTGCTTCACCCATTCCACCGGCCCGGGCGCCGGGGGCGATCAGCAAGAACACGCCGCCGGGTTCGGTTTGTGCCTTCAAATGAGAGACGAAAAAGAGGGGCAAAAAAAGCAGTAAGATGTGTAACTTTAAATTTTTCATACTTTTACTTCCTTCATATCTATGATATGGCCTCGATCTTTATCTCCGGTCATGGTTATTTCACCAGGATCATCTTATTCCGAAACGTCTGTTCGGGCGTTTGCAGAATGAGGAAATACATCCCGGAACTCACCTCGATGCCTCGGTCGCTCTTTCCATCCCACACTTCCGTGTAATATCCAGGTGATTGCGTTCCTTCGAATATCGTACGGACTTTTTCTCCCTGGAGATCAAAGATCATGAGGCGGATGTCAGATTTCCGGGGCAACGCATACTGGATATTGGTATAATCGGTGAATGGATTGGGGAAATTCGGGCGGAGCAGGAAAGCATCCGGTGCCCGGGAAGCCGTGTTGATATTATAGGTGACCCTCCCCAGATAATTTTGGGTGGAGTCGTTTGCCAGTCGAACGTCCAGCAGCCCGTTCAGCGTGACGGCTGTTTCCTTCAGTACGGTGGTGTGAATACGTCCCACCTGGTCTACGGGCCGGGGATCATCCCCGGTTTCACCGAATTTCACCATATCCAATGTGAGGAGGCCGGTTCCCTCATCAAAATGATGGAGCACAAGCCAATTGTGGTCTTTCCCCTGCAGGCTGTCCGCAATCTCGAACGATTTATATGCAAACACCTCCGGATCCAGATGGACAGTATAGGAGAATCCAGCGAGCGGCCGCTGTTCCTGCAACCTGAGATCCAGGGAGAGAGGCCTATTCTCCGTATCAGTCCAACTGTCAGATTCATTATTGACGACTAACTGCAGGGCCACAGCCGGGTCAATGGAAACGGCTGATTTTGCCAGAGATGTGAGAGACATCGGCTTGGCCAGGTTATATCGGGCCCAGTTC
>DATFLS010000507.1:0-8113 GCA_035267465.1 bacterium | reverse complement strand
TCTTTTATAATTCTCAGCATAGAATCACTATGAATTAGTAATCCAGGAAAGCGTCCATGCGATTATCTATAATAATCACTACGGTTCTTCTTGCATACTCTTCTCATCTTATGGACTCCCAGCTGCGGACGGAAGAACCGGTCAGGTGTTATGAGCCTCATCCAACGGCAGAGGAAAGCCGGCGATTCCGGGTGGAAGTGAACGGGGAGGCCGTGTTTACGGAGCAGCTGCCGGTTCGGGAGGGGGATGTTTCCTACGACTTCCCCGGAGCTGAAAAGCTGTCATATCACTGCGCCAGATTTTCTTTTGAACAGGAGGCAAGGGTCCGGGTGAGCGTCGAAGGTGGATTCAATCAATTCACGCTTCGCCCCGGGAGCGCGGAGATTGTGCCAGAAGTAAACGGAAATACGATTGCCCTCACCATGGAGGAGCCGGGGAATCTTCTGCTGGAAGTGGATTCAGCTTGGCTCTATCTGTTTGCTGATTCCCCGGAAAAGGAAGCACCACACCCGGGGAGCACAGGACGTAAGGTAGTGAATATTATGGATTATGAGGTCGATTCTACCGGGAAACGGCTTTCCACGTTTGCCATCCAGAAGGCTATTATTGATGTGGCAACCGGACCGGATGCGGGCGGGGTATTGTATTTCCCCAGGGGAACTTATAAAACCGGTACCATCAGATTGTACAGCGGCGTCACCCTGTACCTAACTGAGGGTGCCTTATTGCAGGCCAGTCTGGATCCGGAGGATTTTCCCCTGCCGTTCGGCGTCGCCGATGGTCCACCGGGCCGGGATTATGGCTATGAGTATGCTTTGATTAAGATTCATCACGCAGAGAATGCTGGAATCCGGGGCCGGGGGACGATTGACGGCGGAGGAGCGGCCAACGGCCGGTTGAAAATTATTCATATGGAAAACAGCGAGAACGTGGTGGTGGAAGATGTGGTGGTGCGCAACGGCGACGGGTGGATGTGTCCGATACTGTACTGTGAAAAAGTGCTGTTTCGGCACGTGCGCGTGATCAGTCCCATCACCAGCAATACAGACGGCATTAATCCCGATTCTTCCGTTGAGGTCGAAATCGACGGTTGCTTTGTCTGCTCGGGTGACGATCCGCTGGTGGTGAAAGCCACCAAGCATTTACCATTTACATCAGAGATGGGGCGGCAGTGGAAAATGTGGTGTTCAGAAACAACAGGGTGGAGGTGCCCGGAGGACTGCGGGACGACCGGAACCGGATTCTGGATATCGAGATTGCCCGGCGGGATGAGGCCATCTGGCGGCACCCCCGGTGGGATGAAGTGAAGAATAATCCGGGCACGCTCAGGAATGTGCTATTCGAGGATATCTCAGTCAGCACGTCCGAAAGTGAATATCTGGGGCCTTCGCAGATCACCGGGTACGACCAGAAGAATAATGTTGAAAACGTCACATTCCGGAATATTCGGATTAACGGACAGCACATCGCCGGACCGGAGGACAGGATTACGGCGGGGGCAACTAATGCGGCCTTTCCCTGGTTACAAATCGATGAGGAAACGGTTCGGAATGTCGTCTTCGAATAATCAAATTATTTCTCCGGATTAACACTACTCAGTACGAGAAGGGATGGATCCAATGGAAAACTATCATATCGCCGTGATTCCCGGCGACGGCATCGGCCAGGAAGTGACACCGGAAGGCATCCGGGTCCTGGACGCAGTTGGCGAAATTACGGGAGCCTTTCGGATTGAGTACGAGCATTTTCCCTGGGGATGTGAGTATTATTTAAATCATGGACGGATGATGGCTGACGATGGGATGGAAATTCTGCGGGATTTTGACGCGATCTATTTCGGGGCGGTAGGTTTTCCTTCCGTACCGGATCATATTTCACTCCGTGGCCTCAGATTGCCCATCTGCCAGGGCTTCGAGCAATACGTCTGTTATCGTCCGAGCGTCCTGCTGCCGGGTGTGAAGAGTCCGCTTGCAGACAAGCAGTCCGGAGATATAGACTTTATGGTGATCCGGGAGAACACGGAAGGGGAATATACCGGAGCCGGGGGCAGAGCCCATAAAGGGCTGCCCAGTGAAGTGGCCGTGGAGACCTCGATTTTCTCGCGAGTGGGGGTAGAAAGAGTGGTCCGATATGCATACAAGCTGGCGCAAAGACGGGAGAAGCGGCTTGTCAGTGCCACCAAGTCCAACGCCCAGCAGCATACATTGACCTTCTGGGATGAAATTGTCGACGAAGTGGGGGAGGAGTTCCCCGAGGTATCCACTGAACGGATACTGATTGATGCATTAACCGCCCGGTTCGTGCTGCAGCCGGAATCGCTGGACGTAGTGGTGGCCTCGAATCTGTTCGGAGATATTCTCACCGACCTGGGGGCTGCTATTTGCGGCAGTATGGGCATTGCGCCCAGCGGGAACATCAATCCGGAAAAGGATTATCCATCCATGTTTGAGCCGGTACACGGTTCGGCTCCGGAAATTGCCGGGAAAGGGATCGCCAACCCGATTGCCATGATCTGGTGTGGCGGAATGATGCTGGAGCACCTGGGACAACCGGAAGCTGCCGATCTTCTTGATCGTGCCCTTCGCGAGGTGACTGCCAGCCGCGGTGTCTTTACCCCGGATCTCGGCGGGAAATCGAAGACAACAGACGTCACCGACGCCGTGATCGCATCTCTGCGAAAATTGGCGGACTAAGCGTCCTGGGCCAGGCCGATTTCCATCTTCCGGAAAAGAGGAAGATGGAGAGTTCGCTGAGGGTGATTCTCCTGTAGGAAACGATTCTCATGTCGTATATTAATATTTCTATGCATCCCTGAATACCAGACGAATGCACATCGAATGCAATCCGCCGGGAGGTAGATGTTTATGGACAGACGACATTTTCTGCAATTACTGGGAATCGGAACCTTCGGCATGTTCAGTGGTTCCGGCTCTGTCCAATCTGCAGCATCAGCGCATTCTTCCCGGAACGAATCTGTTCAATCCGTTCGGGGAACTACTGCGTCCATCGACCGGAAGGCTCTGGTCACCCGGCATCATCCGACGGTTCATGACTTTGATCCTCTTTCGCCCTTCACCGTGGGCAACGGCGAATTTGCTTTTACTGCGGATGTGACCGGATTGCAGACCTTTCCGGAGTATTACGAGGAGGCGTTCCCTCTGTGCACCCAAGCTCACTGGGGATGGCACTCATTTCCCAATCCCCATCGATATTACCTGGAGCAGACATTTGAAGAATACGATACCTATGGCCGGGGAGTGAGTTACGCATCCGATACTTCCAATGATGCCGCTGCGTGGCTGCGGGCCAATCCGCACCGTCTGCACCTGGGGGAGATCGGGTTTCAACTGTCCGGACGCAATGATTCGTTGGTGCGGGTTGGAGACATCAGGCAGATCGAGCAGACACTTCATCTCTGGGAGGGAATACTGCGAAGTGCATTTGAGGTCAATAATCGGATGGTCGAGGTGGAAACCTGCTGTCACCCGGAGATGGATCAGATTGCGGTTCGTGTTCGATCTTCCGCGCTGAACGACGGACGAATAGGGATCCGGTTTCGCTTTCCGTATGGATCATCTTCCTGGGGAAAACAGACGGCGGATTGGGACAGCCCGGAGAAGCATCTGTCACGGTTACTGACGCGCACGGCAAATTCCGCAGTGATCAGGCGCAGACTGGATGGCACCCTGTATTATGTGTTTATCACCTGGGAGGGAAATGCAGACTTTTCGCAAGATGGAGATCACCTGTTTTCTTTGAGGAATGCAGAAAGCGAGAGCCTTGAGTTCACCTGCCGATTTTCCCCGAACCTAAAGAATCGAATTCCGGAGACCACCGGGGAGACGCTTCAGGCCGTCAGGGATCACTGGGAACAATTCTGGCACAGTGGCGGAGCGATTGATCTTTCCGGAAGTACGGATCCGCGTGCGGAGGAACTGGAGCGGCGGATTGTGCTGTCCCAATATCTGACTGCTGTGCAGTGTGCCGGATCACAGCCACCTCAGGAAACGGGGCTGACGTTTAACAGCTGGCACGGCAAATTTCATCTGGAGATGCACTGGTGGCATGGAGTGCATTTTGTCCTGTGGGAACGGCCGGAGTTGTTTGAACGCAGTCTCGACTGGTACCGGTCAATAATGTCGCTGGCGAGAGAAAAGGCCATGCGTCAGGGCTATGATGGTGTTCGCTGGCCGAAGATGGTAGGTCCCGATGGCAGGGAGAGTCCGTCCGGAGTGGGGGTGTTTCTTATCTGGCAGCAGCCGCATTTCATTTATTATGCAGAATTGCTTTATCGGTATTACAACGATCCGGCTATTCTGCAGCAGTATAAGAATATCGTCTTCCAGACGGCGGAGTTCATGGCTTCCTATGCCTGGTGGGAGGAAAAGGACAACCGATATATGCTTGGTCCTCCGCTGATTCCGGCCCAGGAGATCTATCCGCCGGAGTCCGCCATTAATCCGGCATTCGAAGTGGCCTACTGGAGGTACGGGTTGGCGACGGCTCAAACGTGGCGGGAGCGACTGGGACTGGTCCGATCGGATCGCTGGGAGCGAGTGCTTCGACATTTGCCGGACCTTCCGCAGAAGGATGGATTGTATCAGAATGCGGAGAACGCTCCGAATACCTTCACTGATGCGGAAAATCGAAGAGACCATCCAACACTTCTTGGCGCCTACGGAATCCTCCCGGGAGGTGAGGTCGACCCGGAGGTGATGCGGCATACCTTGCAGCGGGTGATGCAATCCTGGAACTGGGAGAGCACCTGGGGCTGGGATTATCCCATGATCGCCATGACCGCCGCCCGGGTCGGGGAGCCGGAGCTGGCCATCGAGGCGCTGCTGCAGGATGCGCAGAAGAACCGCTACTTGGTGAACGGGCACACTTACCAGGATGAGAGGTTACCGATTTATCTGCCGGGGAACGGCGGGTTATTAACTGCCGTTGCCATGATGGCTGCCGGTTGGGAAGGGGCGCCGGATATCCGGGCGCCCGGTTTTCCACAGGACGGGACGTGGAGTGTGAAATACGAAAACTTGACATCTATGCCGTAACTGCTGCCGGAAAGGCATCCTGTCGGACTTTTACATAATATTAAACGTAACACAGGTGTTATGTATTCTGAGAACATGCAGGGGATATGAGACGAACACACAAATGCCAGTCTCGGAAAGCCGAATCAACTCACCGGAGGTGCTATGAGGTCAAATTGGTGGAAGGCGGTGGTGCCGCTTCTTCTCTGGATTATTATACTACTTCTCCCTGCTCCTGCGGGCTTGAACACCCAGGCCTGGCACTATGCGGGGCTCTTTACGGCGGTCATTTTGGGGCTGATACTGGAGCCCATCCCGGCAGCGGCCATCGGGTTTATTGGTGTAACACTGGCAATGGTCCTGGGTTATATCGCTCCCACGCCGGGAGAGTCCATCGCCTGGGGAGTGAGCGGATTTTCTAACACCACGGTCTGGTTGATTTTCGGGGCGTTCATTTTATCCATGGGATACCAGAAGAGTGGTCTGGGACGCCGGATCGCCCTGTATCTGGTGAAGCTGCTCGGGAAACGAACCCTCGGATTGGGCTATGCCGTGGCCCTGGCGGATCTGGCATTGGCGCCTGCCACTCCGTCCAACACCGCCCGCAGTGCCGGGACCATCTATCCGATTATCAGCAACATTCCGGGACTGTTCGGGTCTGAGCCGGGAGCGACGGCGGGCAAAATCGGGTCGTATATCATGTGGACGGCCTTTGCCACCACCGCGGTGACCAGCTCGCTTTTCCTCACGGCGCTGGCACCCAATCCGCTGGCGCTCTCTTTCGTCCGGGACATCGCGGCGGTCGACATCTCCTGGGGACAGTGGTTCCTGGGATTTCTTCCCGTGGGTATTGTCTTGTTCGTCAGCCTGCCGCTGCTGGTATACATCCTGTATCCTCCGGAGATTAAAACCAGCAGAGAAGCGCCGTCCTGGGCATCCGGGGAACTGGAGAAAATGGGGCCCGTCACCTTCAAAGAATCTGTGATGGCTGCACTGGTGATCCTGGCCTTGATTCTCTGGATCTTCGGCGGCAGTCTGGTACATACCACTGCAGTTGTCTGGGTGGTGATCTCTCTGATGATCATCACCGGCATTCTCGATTGGGATGATATCCTGAACAACCAAATCGCCTGGAACATGTTGGTCTGGTTTGCCACCCTGGTGGCCCTGGCAGCGGGGCTAAAGCGGGTCGGGTTTCTGGAATGGGCGGCCGAAAATGTGGCGACGGTGCTTGGAGGATTTTCACCACTAATGATTCTGACAGGCCTAATCGTGTTCTTTTTCCTGATCCACTATTTCTTCGCCAGCCTGACCGCTCACACGACTGCCATCATGCCGGTGCTGCTGACGGTCGGTATTGCCATACCGGGGATTCCCCGGGTTCCGTTTGTGCTGCTGTTGTGTTATGCTATAGGATTGATGGGAGTGCTTACTCCGTATGCCACCGGACCGGGACCGGTCTATTACGGCAGCGGGTATATCTCACGAACCGATTTCTGGCGATTGGGCCTGATCTTCGGGATGATTTTTCTTGTGGTGCTGCTGGGCATCGGTATTCCGTATTTGACTTATGTGATGTGAGGTGAACTTCATTTAAAGATACCACAGCCTGTCCCGACATTTCGGGGAGTTATCACGAATTAATTTTGATTACAGGCTTTTGAAAAATTTTTCAGTACTTCTGAAGATGTATTTAATGGAATCTGAACATAACCGGAACTGGAAAGATTATGATCAATCTGGCAGGTGACATGAATCGGAAATTGAAAACGATTTACTTCTGGCTGGCGATTTTGTTGTCAGTATCACTTCTCATCGGCTGCGGGGCTGTCAGTGATGAGAGCGAGCCATTTGTATTGAGCACCGACGGCGGGTGGTGCTGGTTCGAAGATCCCCGGGCAATTATTCACAACGGGAAACTGATTGTCGGCACAGTAGCCATGGGACGCTACGATTCGCTCCGCGCGGGAGACATCGAAGCGATCATCTACGGCCTTGAATCCGAAGAAATCACCCGGGTGGAACTGTATGACCGTCTGCAGCCGGACGATCATGACTCCCCGGTGTTTCTGGTGCGCCCGGACGGCCGCTACCTGACGCTGTTCGCCAAACACGGCGATGAAAACCACTTCTATTACCGGATCTCCGAACCAGGCGATCCCACACAATGGGGGGAAATCCGCCGGTATACTCCCAGCGAATCCACCCGATTGACCTATTCGAATCTCTATCTGCTCGCCAATGAAAACAACCGCATGTACGATCTCTTCCGGGGATTGGATGACAGTTACAAACCGTCCTATGTGTATTCCGATGATCTGGGTGAAACCTGGTCAACGGGGAATGTCTTCATTGACGTGCCCGCCACCAGACGGCATCGTCCATATGTCCGGTATACTTCCAACGGGACAGACGAGGTGCATATGATCTACACTGAAGGTCATCCCCGGGTGTATGACAACAGTATTTATCATATCTATTACAAAGACGGCATGCTGCATCGGAGCGACGGGACTCCCATCCGGAGCCTCGACGCGGGTTTGAACCGACCGGAAGAAGGAACGTTGGTTTTCCGGGGCGATTCGAACCACGTGGCCTGGACAGTGGATGTGGAACTGGATGACCGGGGGTATCCATATGCCGCATATTCCGTCCAGATCGGTGGCGCCGGAATCCCCTATGGGGAAGGCGGTGAGGACATCCGGTACCGGTACGCCCGGTGGGATGGCAGCCGGTGGCACGACTATCCCCTGGCCTATGCCGGCACCAGACTCTACGCTGGCGAGGATGATTACAGCGGCCTGGTGGCCCTGGATCCGGATAATCCGGATGCACTCTTTATTTCCACCGATGCGGATCCCGTAACCGGGGAACCCTTAATCAGCGAGACGGATGGACAGCGGCACTATGAGATATACAAAGGAGTTACCAGTGATGAAGGAGCCAGCTGGAACTGGACCGCGGTCACACAGAATTCTTCGGAAGATAATCTGCGGCCAATTGTTCCGAAATGGACTAAAGAGCAAACGTTCCTCCTCTGGCTCCGGGGCGAATACCGGGCGTATACGGATTATTCGCTG
>DATFLS010000506.1:0-9344 GCA_035267465.1 bacterium | reverse complement strand
GAGGGCAGTCGAATGGTTCCGTCCCGGCGCGGGATGAACACATATTGATATTGCACTTCGCCTGTCAATCTTCTGTTCCGGAATTCAATATCCTTTTCAATTTCCGGCTCAAACATATCCAGTCCGTCCGGCGGATCAAACAGTTGAATATTCACCATCGGCAAATTCCCGGTTCCTTCTATGAGGATATTCATACCCACTGCTTCATCGACGTGGGTTACAGTGGTATCCAGCGAAGAAGTCAGCCGAAAATCGCCTACGGCCCCATTGAAAGAAAGCGGACGCCCTTCCGCCGGGATGGGCCGGACTTCAACGGTGATGGCGTTCCCGGCCAATTGTTTCGTCACCACTCTGGAGAAGGGATCCGAGAAAAAGTCATCGAAAAAACTCCGGCTGCGGCTGGCCTGCACTTTCACCGTCACCGGCAGCGGTTCAATAGTTAACTCACCCGATTTCGTGGGAAAATAGGCCATGCGCTTAATTATGGCGGTGTTGTAGCGGATCCCGTTTACGACCTCCTGCCTGAGTTGAGGATTCTCGGGTGTTTCGATCTTCTCTTTCCAGAATCCTGTTGCATTGGC
Source organism: bacterium (assembly GCA_035267465.1). Lineage (GTDB taxonomy): Bacteria > Fidelibacterota > JAANXI01 > JAANXI01 > JAANXI01 > DATFLS01. The sequence goes on along the minus strand of DATFLS010000506.1, from coordinate 8,763 downwards.
CTGGTCATCAATGCTGTAATTCCGTACCGAGACTCGGGTATATAACTTGTACGTGACGGTGATTTGCTCACCGGGATAGGCCGTGGTCTTGTCAGCCATAGCCTGAATGTACACCACATCCGAAACTTGATCCTCCGGACTCGTTTGCTCCGGCTGCTGGCCGGAGGGCGATTGTTGTCCCCGGGCGGCAGGAGCACTGGACACAGTGATGGTCACCGAATTCGATGTATACTTCTTCCCTCTGTACTGCATTAACAGGGGACCAATGGTATGGGCTCCGGGCCGTAACGGCGCCAGCGTATAGATAATCTTCCTGGATGAAAACGCCTGGCCGTTCACCCACTGGTAGCTGCTGCTCCGGGCCGGACCGCCCACAATGCTGAAGGCATCCAGATCGAGGTTCACTTCGGGGTATCGGTCCGCATTCTGCAGATCGATCTCCAGTTGCACCTGCTGATTCATTGTGATATTGGTGCGATCCACGCTGAGGGTGAACCCCACATCCTGCCCCCGCCCGATGCGGAACGGGAGCAGAGCCAGGCAGCAGAGTATCATAATGGAGAATCTGTATCGGAGCATCCGGAATCTCACCAGTCCTTCTCCGTCTGAACCCTCTGGAGCTTCTTCTGTATCTGCGCCTTCATCACTTTGTTCTGGTTGATGCGCAGTGCATTGAGTATTTGCTCGGCTTCCTGTGCGTTCAAGGTATCCATCGACTGCGGCTGCGTATTACTGGTCTGCTGGTTTTGCTGTTCCTGCTCAGAGGATTGCTGTTGCTGGTTTTGCTGCTGTTGATTCTGCTGCTGTTCCTGGTTTGATTGGTTCGACTGCAGCTGGTTGTTTTGCCCCTGGGAATTTTGGTTCTGCCGGTTTTGGTTCTGCTGCTCTTGCTGTTGTTGATTGTCCTGCCCGGACTGGCTCTGCTGAGACTGCTGCTGCTGTTGTTTGAGCTGACGCTGGATAAGTTCCAGGTTGTATTTCGCATCCATATCCGCGGGCTGCAGCTCCAGTGCCCGGCGATAGAAGGCGGCGCTCTCCTTAAGCTTACCCGCTTCTGCCAGAGAGTTCCCGAGATTATACATCACCTGGGATTTCTTCGCCGGTTCTTCCAGGGAGAGAGACCGTTCGAACATCTTGACCGCCTGTTCATAATCCTGTGCTTTATACAGGGCGCTCCCCAGGTTATACGCCGCTTCCGGCAATTCCCGGTCCTGCAGGAGCTGTTGATAGTAGTTCACCGCTTCCTCATAATTGCCCTGCTCATATGCCTGCTGCCCCGAATCAGCGGCCAGTACAGGCTGCCCGGTGAATGCACCACAAAGAAGAAGAACGACCGCAATTTTTCCACTGTTCCATACCATTCGCAGGATACCCTGATTTCTCATTTCCACACCCGATTGGTTTGTATGCGCGTCAGGCATATATTCTCAGTTCTTTTTTCGACGTTCAGGAATGAACGATTCTGTAACAAAGAGCATCAGCGCAATCGCCAGGAAGTATTGATACCGCTCTTCGTAACTTGAATACTGGTGGCTGCTTAGTTCCGTCCGTTCTAACTCAAAAATATCCGAATACACCTGTTCGGCGGAATAGTTGCCGGCGCCAATCTGGTAGTATTTCCCCCCGGTGATGCCCGCGATTTTTTGGAGCATGCTCGGATCGAGTCTGGTGGTGACCACCCGATCCTGGTTGTCCCGCTTGAATGATTGGTTGCCGTCTTCCATAATCGGGATGGGCGCCCCGTTGATGGTTCCGACGCCGACCGTGTAGATAATCGTACCCTGTTCTGCAGCCATCTCAGCGGTTTCCACGGCTTTACCCATATGATCCTCTCCATCGGAGAAAATCACCAGGGCCTTGTGTTTCCGCTCCTCGGACTTGAACGATCGCAACCCGGTTTCAATGGCGTCCCCGATGGCGGTCCCCTGGGAAGGAATCAGATCGGTATCAATCACGTCCAGGAACATCTTTGCAGCGCTGTAATCCAGGGTAAGCGGAGCCTGCAAATAGGAGACACCGGCAAACGCCACCAGCCCCACCCGATCGCCACGCAACCGGTCGATAAGTTGCGCAGTTTCATATTTCGCACGCTGGAGCCGCGTGGGTTTCACATCTTCGGCTTTCATACTTAACGACGTGTCCAGCATAAGGATCAAATTAATGCCCTCCCGCCTGACCTCGGTGAGGCTGGTCCCGATCTTGGGAGCTACCAGCCCGATCGACAAGAAAAAGAATCCCGTGACCAGCAGGAGACGTTTTATGCGGCGTAACCGAAAATCCGCGGAATCAGTCAGTCTGGATACTAACTCCGGCTGACCGAACTGCTGCAAGCTCTGCAGACGGTTTCGCCTCGAATACCAGATCAGGAATCCAATCAGCGGCACGGACAGAAAACTCGCCCACAGAAGCGGCGATCCGAATCGCAGCATTACGGTAGCCTCCTCAGGATGGTGGACTCCAGCAGGCGTTCACTCAGCAGCAAACCGAAACCCGGTATGAGAAACCAGAGGAACAGTTCCCGCCAGTTGGTATATTCCTTCACCATGTACTCTGTTTTTTCCATCTGACTGATTTCCTCATATATAGTCGCCAGACTCTTTTCATCTTCGGCACGAAAGTATTTTCCATTCGTCATCTCTGCGATTTCCCGCAGGCTCTGCTCATCAATATCCACCCGAACCGGCATCAATCGCTGACCAAACTGGCTGTTAAACGGATACAGCGCTTCGCCTTCTTTTCCTGCACCAATAGTGTACACCGTAATTCCATATGTTTTCGCAAGATTGGCGGCCGTCATCGGATCGAGCTCACCGGCATTGTTTCGCCCATCCGATAGCAAGATGATGACCGGCTCTTCGCCGGGACTTTCCCGCAATCGGTTGATAGCATTCGCGAGCGCCATACCAATGGCGGTGCCATCGTATCGCTCGTCGATAATTTCCACTTGATTGATGAAGTTAATCAGGACGTCATAATCGATGGTGAGCGGGCACTGCAGAAAACTTTCCCCGGCAAAGACCACCAGGCCGATGCGATCGCTGATCCGGTCCTGCACAAAATCAGCCGCCACCCGTTTGGCCGCTTCCAGCCGGTTGGGCTTGAAATCCACCGCCCGCATGCTGCTGGAGATATCGAGGACGAGCATAATATCGATCCCCTCGGCCGATATCTCGCGTTCGGCGTTCCCCAGCTGGGGTCTGGCCAGTCCCAGAATAAGCAGCAGTACCGCACAGACGCGGAGGGCAAATGTGAGATAATATTTCCAGGAAGAACGTCCCTGTTGGAGGGAAGATAATATCCGCAAGGTGGAATATCTCAGATAGGCCTGGCGGTTCCGTCCCTTCGACAGAAACCACCAGATCAGAATCGGAATTACTGCCAGGAACAGGAGGAACCACGGATCTTCAAACCGGAACATATCCTGCTATATTGTTGCGTTTGTTGTTTGAAACCACTGTTGCTCAATATACTGTCCGAGCTGCAAAATTGTTTCTTCTGCAAATGGTTTCGCCATAATCTGGAGACCGATGGGCAGTTCCTGACTATCGGTACCCACCGGAATACTGAGCGCCGGCAAGCCGGCCAGATTCGCCGGAACGGTGTAAATGTCCGAGAGATACATTTGCAGTGGATCATCTAACTTTGAGCCGACTTCAAACGCCGTGGAAGGGGTGGTCGGAAGTAGCAAGGCATCGACTTCGTTGAACGCCCGGTCAAAATCCGATTTAATCAATCGGCGGACTCTCTGCGCTTTGGAATAATAGGCTTCGTAATACCCGGATGAGAGGACATACGTACCCAGCATGATGCGGCGTTTGACCTCTTCCCCGAACCCCTGACTCCGGGTGTGTTGATAGGTCTCTTCAAGGGCTTCCTCCCCTTCCCGGAGTCCGTACCGCATGCCGTCGTACCGAGCCAGGTTTGAGGAGGCTTCGGCTGTCGTTAGTATATAATAGGTGGCGATGGCGTAATCTGCGTGCGGGAGATCAACATCCGTGACAGTCGCGCCCTGCTTTTCCAGCCACTCCACCACTGAGTTAATTGTCTGCTCGATTTCGGGATCGAGCCCCTCGGCAAAGTATTGTGCCGGTAATCCCAGCGTCCATTTATCAATACTTTTCATCGGGGAATCCAGATAAACCGGAACGTCAATATTAACGGAGGTGGAGTCCCTCGGATCGTACCCGGCAATCACCTGCAGGAGCCGGGCGACGTCTTCCACCGACCGGCCCAGCGGCGCCACCTGATCGAATGAGGAAGCGAACGCCACCAGCCCATAGCGAGAGACCCGTCCATAGGTAGGTTTTAGCCCCACGATCCCACAGAAAGCAGCCGGTTGCCGCACTGATCCGCCGGTTTCCGAACCCAATGCCATATCAACAATGCCCGCTCCCACGGCCGCCGCCGATCCCCCGCTTGATCCCCCCGGCACCCGTCTCGAATCCACCGGGTTTCTGGTGATGCCGAAATAGGAGTATTCATTGGAAGATCCCATGGCGAATTCATCGAGATTTGTCTTGCCAAAGATGAAGCCATTGGCATCCAGGATATTCCGGACAGCCGTGGCATTGTACGGCGCTTCAAAGCCATCCAGAATATGGGATCCGCAGGTGGTGGGCATACCCAGGACGTTGAGATTATCCTTAATGGCAACGATTCTGCCACCGAGCGCTCCCGCCGATTGCCCGGTCAGTGTCTGTGCATACGATTGCGCATGCTGTCGTACCTGTGCCGGATCAGCGTAGATAAAGATATTCAGATCCTCACTGGCTTCCAAACGGGAGAGCGCCCCGTCAATCCGATCTAAAAAACCATCCTGGGTTAATGCTTCCATCTCTTCGCTGCATGCAATGGTGAACTTAATTGACCGATCTACTCGTTGGAGTACGTTCGGTGTTATGTAACAGGAGAATATCAGGCGCCGTTCTCAGGCTTTCTCGCTGGCTTCCTGATCTTTCACCTGCTGTTCCGGCTCATCCTGCGACTGTTCTTCCTGCTTGTACAGATCGCGCTCTGACTGGTAATCGGCGTTCTTAATTTCATCTGTGATCTCATTGGTAGCATCCTTGAATTCCCGGATACCACGACCTAAGCCCCGGGCGAGCTCCGGCAACTTTTTTGCCCCAAATAGTAAAAGGATGATCCCGAATATGATGATCAATTCAGTCGGTCCTAATGAACCCATTCTTTCCTCCTTGTTTGTAGGTAGACATCCTGCAGTTCTTTTCAAGCATTATCTCCGGATCGCGAGCATCCTGATTATCTATCCCCGGGAATATGCCAGAGATAAATAATCAACCTAAGTCTCCGGTATTCATGTCTGCTGTTGATCCGTTAACGTGATAAGCAGGCGGTTAGTTCATATCTATTTCATTGATCTCATCATCAATTTCCTTCTTGGCATCCTGAAACTCCCGGACCCCGCGCCCTAAACCACGCGCCAGTTCGGGCAGTTTCTTCGCCCCGAACAACAAGAGCACAATCGCCAGAATGATGATCAGTTCTGTGGGACCTAAGGTACCCATACTTCCTCCTTTGCTTGCATGCGATTCGCGGGATTGATTCGAACCCCACATAGTTTATCTGATAAGTGCCAGTGTGGAATTTTTCAATCTCCTTCGATTATCCGTTCAGTCCTCTCCATTATGATCGGACTGTCCGCTCCATGGTTCCGGTCCAGCGCCATCTGGCCGGTTCGACCGTTCTCCAGGCGCGATACCACAATTCTGCCGGTTAACGAAAATATCGTAGTAAATAATATGCAATACCCAATCCGATAACTCCGCTAAAGTTCAGTCTCAGTGAGAACCCCAATGTCAAATTCAGGATGAGCAAATCGAGCGTGGTGGGACCGAAGGAGAAGCTCACCGACCGCAAGAATAATTCCCGTACCACCCCTTCCGGCAGAGATGCTCCAAGGATTTCACCGAGCAACGTTCCAATCATCGCTCCCAGTATGAACGCAATAATCAGGATACCGATCGAGCGCCGTCGTGTATTCATACGGTTAATCGCTCCTGTATCATCGACTTGAACACCGCAATCCCGTCTTCTAGACCAAGGAGTGCCTCACTGGCGCGTTCCGGGTGTGGCATAAGTCCGAGTACGTTCCGCTCCGCATTACAGATGCCGGCGATATTGCGCTGCGACCCGTTGGGGTTGGCGCTCTCCGTCGGTTCACCGTGCTCATCCACATATCGAAAAATAACACGGTTACTCTCCTCTAACAAGTCCAGAGTCGCCTCATCCGCGTAAAATCGACCCTCCCCGTGTGCAATGGGCATTCGAACGATCTGGTGCTTTTGATATCCAGAAGTGTAGGGAGTTTCGGTTTCCGCCACCTGAAGCCCGACCGGTTTACATTCGAATTTCATTGTAGTATTCGGGATGAGTGCGCCCGGCAGCAGCCCGATTTCAGTCAACACCTGAAACCCGTTACAAATGCCGAGCACCAGACCACCCTGACCAGCAAACTCGTGGACCTCCGTCATGATCGGTGACAACCTGGCTATCGCCCCCGCCCGGAGATAATCGCCATAGGAAAAGCCTCCGGGCAGCACGACCGCATCGACGTCCTGCAAGTCATGATCTTTGTGCCAGAGAAATACGGCCGTCTCGCCCAACACATGGCCCACCACGTGATACACATCATGGTCACAGTTCGAACCGGGAAACACAACAATGCCGAATTTCACGAGCCGTCCTCCACGATGTCGTATTCATAGTCTTCTATGACCGGATTGGAAAGGATTTTTTCACAGGCTTTTCGCGTTTGCTCTTCTGCTTCGGATTTTGACAGCTCATCAAAGGTCAGGATAATGTGTTTTCCCACCCGGGCATCGGATACCCCTTTCACCGTCATGCTCCGTAACGCATTTTGTACAGCCTTCCCCTGGGGATCCAGAATTCCCTGCTTGTAATGAACAGTCACGAGTGCTTTGACCATGTCATCCTCGGTTATGCGTTCTGACTAAATTCACCATTTATCTCCGACAAGTTACGATCCATGGTTTGGGATAACAAACATGGAAAATAATAAAAATCACCGGTTGAGACGACAATTTTCTGGAATACTCCGGCAGGGTTTATGAGGTAGATGCAAGTTTGATGCTCCAGTTTGACCGCCGGCTGCACTTACCATCCGAACAATCCGCTCATGCTCGCCATCCGCCCAGTATGGTCTTGCCTGCTTTGACTTTCTGCTTTAACCGGACACGCAGGTTCATTTCAGACGGGACGATAACGTCGACCCGTGAGCCAAATTTAATCAGTCCGAAGCGGCTGCCAATCACGGCGGAATCTCCCGGTCGCAGATTGTTCACAATGCGGCGCGATATCACCCCGGCGATCTGAATTAACCGCAGTTTAAATCGATTGTTCTGGATATCGATGATCGTCTGTTCGTTATCTTCCGGAGTCCGCGGATCAAACGCCGGCCGAAACCGGCCCGGTTTATAACGAGAGTTCACCACACTCCCGGAACAGGGGACCCTGTTCACGTGCACATTCAACAGATTTAAAAATATGGAAATCCGGACGGCATTTCTGCCAACAAAATCATCCTGCACAGATTGAATGCCAACGATCCGACCGTCGGCCGGACTTACGATTTTCGACGGATCCAGGGGTATTTCCCGATCCGGATCCCGATAGAAAAAAGCACAAAATAACGAGAGGCCGGCAAATACCACCAATAAGACTTTCAGAATGTCATATCCTAACAGGTACGCTGAGATGGCACACGCCGTCGCCAGTGTGAGAAAGAAAATCGTGATGGGGAGCCCTTCGCGCGCCATAATCGTCGTTCTACCTCACCCGGATTCCAGATCCAGTCGCCGAAGAATTTTATGCGCATTCTCGATCACTTTGTCAGTTCGAAAGCACTCGGTCAGTTCCTGGTCTGTCAGGTGTTCCTGGATTTCAGGCGTTTCGCGGAGCACTTCGGGGAACTGGGTGCCGGATTCCCACACCTCCATGGCGGCCTTCTGCACTATTGCATATGCCTCTTCCCTAATCATTCCACTCTGAATCAACTTCAACAAAACTTCCTGAGAAAAGACCAGGCCGTTGGTGAGGTTCAGATTGCGTTCCATCCGTTCCGGGTACACCACAATATCTCTAATCAATGGGATCATTTTCAGGAGCATATAATGCGTGAGAGTGGTGGCATCGGGAAAGATCACTCGTTCCACGGAAGAGTGGGAGATATCCCGTTCATGCCAGAGCGGAATATTTTCCATTGCCGTATGACTGTAATTTCGCAGTAACCGGGCCATCCCGGACATCCGCTCGCAGGTGATCGGGTTCTTCTTGTGAGGCATAGCGGAGGACCCTTTTTGTCCCTTTGAGAACGGCTCCGAGAGTTCCAGCGTTTCCGTCTTCTGTAAATGCCGGATTTCCGTGGCGATTTTATCGATGGTAGAACCCAGGAGACCCAGTACGGCGAGCATCTCCGCATGACGATCCCGCTGAACGATCTGGTTGGACACAGGCGCCGGCCGTAACCCCAACCGCTGGCAGACTGCCTCCTCTACCTCCATGTCCAGATGTTGATAGGTTCCGACCGCGCCGGAAATTTTCCCGACCCGAAGCGTTTCCAGCGCCCGGTTTAATCGCGCCAGGTGCCGGCCCAACTCCTCGTACCAGATGGCGAATTTCAGCCCCAGGGTGGTTGGTTCGGCATGGATGCCGTGTGTTCTGCCAATCATGACAGTCTCCACATACTCCCCGGCCTTCTCCCCAACGATCGATTGAAACTCCTCC